>JAFYGL010000678.1 GCA_017543165.1 Victivallales bacterium
AGAAATACAAGACACTGGTGTTTCTGAATGCCATTAGCCTGGACAAGGCGGAAAGGGAACAACTCGTCAGGGCCGCCAGGAGCAGCGGAAGCACGGCTGTCTGGATATATGCGCCTGGCCTGGTTTCGGAGAAGGGCTGCTCCAGGAAGGCAATGCTTGAGCTGACTGGCATGGCACTGGATTTCAGTACGGATAAACTGCCAATGGCAATGAACATGCTGGATGGCCCGACGCTTGGCAATCCAAAGCTAATGGAGGCACCGCGTGTGTTTGTGACTGACAAGGATAGCGTGGCATTGGCCAAATATTCCAATTCGTCCGTGGCAATGGCTAAGAAGCATCTTGCTGACAAGTCCACAGCCATATTCAGCGGTGTTCCAATCACGGATGCGCAGATGTGGGCGTTAATTTTCAAAGAGGCAGGATGCAAGGCCATAAGCAAGCCTGGCGTGTTTGTGAAGTACCACCGGCCTTATCTGCTGGTGCATGTGGGCAAGGCTGGAACATACGGCATTTCGTTGCCAGGCAATATGTCCAAGGCGGAAAGTGTGCTTGAAAAACAAAAAATTGCAGTCAAGGATGGGTGTATAAACCTGCAGTCCCAGGATTGCAAGACCTGGCTGATAAAGCTTGGCAAATAAGAATAACTGAGGCGGTCCTGCGGTGTTATATCGCAGGACCGTATTTTTTACAGCAGTTTCAGGGTTTCCGTCATGACCTCGCCGATGGAGGCGTTGAACACCAGGGTTGCCTCGCCATCCATGCTGGTGGCGCTCTTGTTGATGATGACCAGGGGCACATTGGACATTCTGTGGGAGGGCAGGGCGGCTGCTGGATACACCACCAGCGAGGTGCCCAGCACTATCGCCAAGTCGCATTTCCTGAATGCCTGCAAGGCAGATACGTATGCCTCCTCTGGCAGCATTTCGCCGTAGAATGTGATGTCTGGCTTGAAGATGCCGCCGCACTTGCATTGAAGAGTCTTGCCCTGCTTGAATTCATCCAGATGCACAGAGGCGGTATCCTGAATCCCGCATTTCTGGCAGGTCAACGAGGACATGGTGCCATGCACTTCATACACTTTCTTTGAACCTGCCTTCTGGTGCAGGCCGTCTATGTTCTGCGTGGCGATGCTGATGTTCTTGCCGAACTTTTCCTCCAGTTCGTGCAATGCCAGATGGCCTGCGTTGGGCTGCGCCTCCACAATGGAACTGTACAGCGGCCCTATCACCTTGTAGAAGTTTTCAGGCTCCTGGTTGAAGCGGTCTATGTCGAAGACCTCCTCTGATGTCATTGTGTTGTAAAGCCCGTTGGAGGAACGGTAGTCGGGTATTCCGCTTTCGGTGGACATGCCAGCGCCCGTCAGGCAGGCTATTCTCTTTGATTTCTTCAATAATTCCGCGAATTGCTGCAGTTGTTCTTGTGTGTATGACATTGTGGTTTTCCTTTTGTTTGTATGCGGGCTCCGATTTTAATGTGGGCGCCGAGGCGGCGTCCACACTATAGTTTTGCCATCAGCTTAAGGGTTTCCAGTGCGTCTGCGCCTGAACAGTCGAATGGCATTTTGCCGTCTGCGATGTACTTTGCGAAAGCGTTCATCTCCGCAGTGTGCATAGGTGTGTTGTCCTCCCAGTCCAGTGGCTTTTCGCCGTCCTTTGTGCAGAGGCGCATGCTGGCATGGTCCGTATAGATTGTGGCGTCGTCGAACACGGCTGTATAGTCGCAGTGGAATGGCACGGAGGAGGGCAGTATGAAGCCGCCGTCTATGTGCACGATGAGGCCTGACGCGTAGCGCCAGGTGGTGTCCACCAGCATCTTGCCGTACTTTTCCGCTATGTATGGCGCGTTGCAGATTTCGTCAGGCATTCCAGCGAGCGCCCGTGCGCAGTCGATGTCGTGAATCACCAGGTCGTACAGTGCGCCGCCAGATTTTGAGGCGGTGACTGGATCGTTCCAGCAGCCCCAGCTGGGGACGCCAGGGTATCTGGTCATGTGGAGGAATTGCAGTTTTCCATATTGCCCTGACTTGTAGATCTGCTTCAACACAAGGAAATACGGTGAGAACCTGACGCAGTGCCCCACCATCAGCACCAGATTTCTTTCCTTCGCCATGTTTACCAGTTCCTGGCAGCATTCCTCCTCAAGGCAGATTGGCTTTTCCGTGAAGACATGGCAACCCGCCTTGAGGGCGGTCTGGCACATTTCAAAGTGGAAGCGCGTAGGCGTGGCGATGACGACAGCCTCTGGCTGCAGCAGCATGATGGCCTCCTGCAGATTGTTGCTGTAGGGGATGTCCTTTATCATGTTCCAGGTGACACGCTCCACATTCAGGTTGCCGCTGCGGGACTTGAGCAGTTCGACAGGCGGCGTTGCATCCACGATGCCGCACAATTCCAGTTCTGGGTTCAGCAGGATGTTGTATGCGTGGACCTGCCCCATGAAACCGAAACCAGCCAATAAAACGCGTTTCGCCATTGTAATCACCTCCGTTGATAATCTCAATTTGGCAGGCGGCATTCATTCGCCAGCAAAATGCCCTGCACCCATTGGAATTGCGATTGCCAGCATTCATCTGACAGCACTGGCGCTGGCAGGCCAGCCGCCATTTCCAGAAGTTGCCTGCATTGGGCGGCGGCTTCTGGCTTCTGCATTACCGAGGACAGCCATCCCTCCTCGAACACGAATGCCAGGCACGCCCCCGTAAGCACCGCATCTGGCAGCATTTCCGCATTTGCCAGGCGCCTGAACGCCACTGTCAGCGCGTTGTGGAAATGGGGATGCCCCAGCATGGGCATGATATTCAGCAGCGAAAAACTGGCAAGCCAATTCGCCGCATGGAAATTTGCATAGTCGTTGGCTATGCCGCTGAAATCCTCCAGCACCTCCTGGATTTCCTGGACATACGCAAGCTCGCCGCCCCCCTGCCGAAATGTCAGCTTCAGCAGGCGGAATGGCTCCAGTTCTGGAAAGGCACGCTTGATGCCACCTGCACCGCCCCGTGCAAGCAAGCCCAATCTGCCGTATTCAGGGGATATGCCATTGTATATCATGGCATGCTCCGAATACGGCACCTTGCGCAGCACAAGCAGTTCCGTCTCCAATATGGTATTGCGGCTTTCCATGTTTTTCTATCCACAGATTCCCACAGATTAACACTGATTGATAATCTGTGATAATCTGTGGGAATCTGTGGATCAATTTTCAGCAAGTGCCTTGAGGGAGGCCACCTCCTCGTCGGACAGTTTGCGCCATTCGCCGCTGGGGAGTTCGCCCAGTTTTAGCGTCCCAAGCGCGACGCGGGCCAGCCTCACCACCTTCAGCCCGCAGGCGGCACACAGGCGGCGCACCTCACGCTTCTTGCCTTCCGTCAATGTCAGTTCCAGCAGAAGGTGCTCGCCTTCACGACGGCGTATGCGGACGGATTTCGCCCGCAGCATGTCCCCTTCGTCTTCCACGCCCTCCAGCATGGCCTTGCTGGCCTCTTTGGAGAAAGTGCCGAGGCAATCGGCCACATACAGTTTTTCCACCTGGTTTGAGGGGTGGGTAAGCGCCTGGATGAGTTCGCCGTCATTGGTGAAGAGCAGCAGCCCCTCCGTGTCCCTGTCCAGGCGTCCCACATAGCGTAGTTTTCTGAGATTGTCTGGCAGCAGTTCATACACCAGTCTTTTTGCGTGAGTGTCCTCGCTGGTGCAGGTATATCCTGCGGGCTTGTTCAGCAGGATGTATGTTGCCGCGTCCAAGGTCAGTTTCTGCCCGTCGAAGCAGATCTTGTCCACTCCAGCGGTCACCAGGCAAACAGGCGTGGTCACTGTCTCTCCGTTTACAGTCACATGCCCTTCCGCAATGAGTTCCTCGCTGCGGCGGCGGGAGGCAAGCCCCGCGTTGGACATGTATTTCGCAAGCCTCATCGGCCCCTTGTCTTGATTTTCTTCTTTTTTCCTAAACATCGTTATATTCTGTGTTCCTTGTCCAGAATGTTGCGTATTTTCTGCGCCAGGCTGTTGAGCGAGTATGGCTTGCGCATGAATCCCATGGCGCCCGAGGCGAGAAGGTCCTGTACATCCGCTTCGTCCACATAGCCGGACATGAGCAAAACGCGCACATTTTCGTCTGCCTCTTTCAGTAGCGGGAATGCCTCCCGCGCATTCATCACGGGCATCATCATGTCCATAAGCACCAGGTCGATTTCACCTGAATTGGACTTGTATATCTCCACTGCCTCCTTGCCGTCGTTGGCAAGCAGCACGTGGTAGCCCAGACCGCACAGCATGCCCTGCACCACGTCCCAGATCATGTCCTCGTCATCCACCAGCAGTATGGTTTCGCGCCGTCCATTTACGTCTCGCGCCTCGACGCCTGTATCGGCGCTGCTTTCCGCCAGCGGAAACAGCAGCATGGCGCCATTGGACACGCCATCCTTGTGCAGGCAGAATTCGCCGCCGTGCACCGCAGCCATGCCAGACCAGCGCAGCAGGCTGCTGTCCATATCGGCAGTGCCAAGACAATAGTCTGTGCACTGGCGATAGTCCTTTAGTTCAAAAGGCACATCCTTTCTCTCCAGGCAAATCACCGTGAAGTTGCCAGCCTTGAGTTCTGAGCGCAAGGATGAAATCTCATCGGCGCTTATTTCCACGTCGCAGGTGCGTATTGTAACGTCACCGTAAGGCGACATTGCTTTCACCAGCTGAAGCAGGTATCTTTGCAGCAAATGCACATTGGCATTGATGAAGGCGGTGGAACCTTTGTCCACGGAGACGGAATGCTCGCCTTTCCAGCTGCCTGCGACGCCATCAACTATGGGTGACAGCATAAGGGATTCCATTTCCGCGTGTTTGGAAATGGCCTCCAGGCAGTCCATGCCGCTTTCCATCATCACGCTCAATATGTCCCCCGCCTTGTAGAGGAATTCCAGGGCGGATTGGCGCCCCTGCCATTCATCCTCCAGCAGGTCATTGTATGCAGATACCTTCCTGCCTCCAATGCGCAGCATCGACATGATTCCCGCCGCCTGCATCAGTATGTCTTCATTGTTGCTCATGGTTTTGTCAACTCGTTTTTTTGAAATCACTTTTTTGCGGGGAGTGCAATTGCCGCCTTGTCCAGATTTGTCCAAAGCGTGCCGTCACCAGCGTAGATGATGCGGGTTTCGACTCTGGGATTGAGTGCCTCTGCGGCGCGGAGACGCGCCAGAATGGCACCACCGCCAAGAGCCTTTGCCAGCATTCCTTCACCCAGCGCGCCTTCATTGGCGGCCAGGAATTTCACTTTGACTTCTGTTTCGCCTTTGAGGCTGGCGGTCTTGGCCTTGAATTCCGCTTGCTTGACGCCGATTTCAGCCACTTTGAGGGCTGCCTCCGCGCCGATGGTGTCAACCTCCTGCCTGCATTGCGCGGCTGTGGTCGCCACCAGTTTTTCGGTTTCCTGCATGACTTCCCTGCGCCTCTGCTCGATGAGCTCGGTTTCGGTGTTGAGTTCACCCAGTTTCTTGGCGGTTTCCTGCATGGCCACGTTGGTCATGTCCTGCTCCCGTGCCAGGCTGATGGCGCGGATGGGCTGCAATATTTCCATGGGTATTTCCACGGAGCGGATGATTGCGTTGTGCACGATGATGTTCTTTGCCGCCAGTGTCTTCTCCAGTTCGGTGCGCAGGTCCTTCTGGAATGTCTCCCTGGCCTCGCCCATGATGAAGTCCCTTGCGCCATAGCTGGAACCCTTAAGGCGCGATACAGACAGCACCTGCGGCAGTATGATTTTCTCCACTACCTGGGGCAGGTCGCCGTAGAGCAGGTATATGCGGGCGATATGCTCGGGCAGCAGTTCGAATTCCACCGTCATTTCCAAGGACACCTTGAAGCCGTCCCTGGAGGGGAATTCCACCACTTTGCTCAAGCCGAAAATCTGCGCGTCCGTGCTGATCTGCTGTGGTTGCGGGGCACTCGGCTTAATTTGGGCTGCGTTTCTGCGGGGCTTTGCTTCCGCCATTGCGCCATCCGCCATGAAATCGGCTTTTGCCTTTTTGGGCATTTCCCTCATCTTCTTCTCGAACACGTTCTTCACTGAGGGCATGGACATCTGGTTCTGCTTGCGCAACTCCTGCTGGAACTGCAATGTGTTGGATTCCAGTTCCTCCAATGCCACATTGATGGAGGCCTGCCTGGACTTGCTGTTGAACAGGCTGGCGCCCTTTGCGCTGGAGGTCATGGACACCTGGTTCATGCCAATCTCTATGACGTTCACCTGGTATGCGTAGCGGTTGATGTAGTAGAGGCCTGGCTGCAGAATGTCCCTCAGCACGCCTTTTTCGCCAAGGCTTGCGAACTGGCCCTTTTCTGGCAGTTTGCCTGTCTGGCTTGTGACAACGCCAACATAGCCAGCGGGAATGTTGATTGCATCGGTTATCTCCACTGTGTAGCCTTCTGGATTGAGGCGATATACGCCTGGCCCCAGCACATCCCGCCATACGCCTTTGCTGTCTTTGCTGGTGGCGATGATTTCTCCTTGTGGAAGTTCCTTCCCTACCTTGGATGTGACTATTCCCACCTTGCCCAGCGGTATGCTGATTGCGCGGACGACACGCACGTCATAGCGCAGCGGATTGAAGAAATAGCGTCCTTCCGCCAGCACATCCTTCCATATACCTTTTTCGCCTTTTTCCACCAAGATGGTGCCAGGCGCTGGTATCTTGCCGCTTTTGGCCGTGACGATAGCCATTTGCCCTTCAGGAACATATACCCTGAATGTATTCCAGAACCATCTTACTACCAGGCTGCCGAAGAAAAGCGCCACTATGAAAATCATGCATCCAATCTGGAATTTGCTGATTGCTTTCTTGCCCTTGCTGGAGGCGTTTGTATTGCTGTAGTCGTTGCTCATTTGTCACCTCCGTTTTCCTTCTTTTCCCCTGCAATTGGCAAGCCGAATGTGCCTTGCCCCGCGCCGTTGTAGATGATGGAGCGTATGTTCGGCATCATCTTCCTGTACAACATCGCATTTACATAGTTTTCGCCTGTGCCGTATGCCTCGATGGAGCGCAGCATGACCTCCGCCTCGCTGCGGTTCTTTTCCGCGATGACCCGCTTCTGCGCCTCCGCCGCAAGGATGGAGGCCTTTGCCTTTGCCTCTGCGGTGCGGTATTCCACTTCAGCCACCTTCAACTGCGTCTGCGCCGCGATTTCCGCTTCCTGCCCCTCCTGTTTCGCCTTGATGATAGCCGCCATCTTTTCGGTTTCGGCGGCTATTTTCTTCAGATTCTGGTCCGCCAGCATCTTTTGGCGTGCCAGTTCAGCCTCGGAGCGGGCACGCTGTATTTCCTGGCTGTATTTCCTGGCCTCCTGCTGGGCCAGCTCGCGCTTCCTGATGATGCCTGCGATATCCTGGGGCACTATGATGTCCCTAATCAGCACCGAGTTGATTTCAATGCCCCACTTGCGGCAGTTCTCGCGGAGGAATTTCTCCAGTTCTTCCTGGAACAGGCGACGGCTTTCGCCAACGATGAATTCCGTGGCGCCCTTCTTGCTGCCTTCGATACGGGCGAAGCCGTGGACTGACGGCAGTATGATCTTGTTCAGTATGTCCTCCATGTCGCCAACCGCCTGCACAAGCCGCGGTGCCTCCTCGGCTATCACATTGAATTCAACTGTGCCTTCCAGGGACACGGTGAAGCCGTCCATGGTCAGGAATGAGATTGCATCGTCTCCTGCGAATTCGTGGCGCTGGCTCTGGGTGTTCACCGCTATTACATTGTATATAAAGGGATTAAGGCGGTGGGTTCCTTCCTTGAGTATTTCATTGACCACGCCTTTCCTGTCCTTGGACACCAGGAAGCCGTCCTGGCACTTGAAGTCGTTTGTCTTGCCTGTGAAGATGTCGTTGCCAGTGAGGTTTGTGACCACGCCCACGTTACCTGGCAGTATCTTGATGTCGTCGAATATGCGCACTTCGTATGCGTATGGGTTGATGCGGTGCCTTCCTGTTCCAAGCACCTCTGGGATGATGCCCTTGTATTCGGGTGTTTCCGCGATGATGCGCCCTGCCTCCAGGTCCTTGCCGTATTTGCGCACCAGCACGGCGAATTTGCCTGCTGGCACCTCGGTGACTGGCAGGATTTTCCAGTCCCAGGTGTAGGGATTTCTGAAATAGCGTCCTTCGCCCAGCACATCCAGCTGAATGCCCCGCTGCCCTTTCTCCAGGGCAATCACGTTTTCAGGCGGCAGTATCTTGCCAGTCTTGCGCATCAGAACCGCAATCTGCCCGTTGCCAGGCTCTATGCGGCAGCAGTTCCATACGAACAGCGGCGTCACCACCACCAGCACAATGATTATAAATAAAGATTTCTTCATTTTGCCTCCATTGCTAATTTGTAAAATCCATAGAGAAAAAGCCTGGCATATTATACCCAGAATGATACCTATTACAAACGTTTTTCCAATAAACTAAATGATTTTTTCCGCGCTGTTGTTATGCCAGGCGCGTATGGAAACATCGCGTTCTGACGTGCGGCGGCCGAGCAGAACAACCGCGCACAGCCAGGTGCGTATGGAAACATCGCGTCCTGACGCGCGGCCAATGGCCGCGCGGAGCACCGCGCGAAACAACAGATATCATTATACGGTGAAAACTTTGCCAAATGTGTCTGCTGGCTTATATTACGCCGATTTTTTATTGGACACTTAAGGAAAGGAGTTTTTTTGTGAGCAAGGATATGGCAGGCAAGAGCGAGGCCTACAAGGCGGCTGGTGTGGACATTGATTTGGCGACCAGTCTGCTGGCGAAGGTGAAAGGCAAGATTTCCTCAACCAGGACACCTGACGCATTGGCGCCCATAGGCGGCTTTGGCGGGCTGTTCAGAATAAATCTGTCCCGCTGGAAGAAGCCAGTGATGGTCACCAGCATAGACGGCGTCGGCACCAAATTGATGGTGGCCGCAATGGCTGACGACTACAGCACTGTCGGGCATGACATTGTCAACCACTGCGTGAACGACATAGCAGTCCAGGGCGCCGAACCAGTGTATTTCATGGACTACATCGGCATTGGCAAGCTGCGCTCGCCTCTGTACGAAACCGTGCTGAATGGCATTGCCGACGCCTGTGCCGCGCAGAATATGACGCTTATCGGCGGTGAAACCGCTGAAATGCCTGGCATGTATGGCAACGACTTTGACCTGGTGGGCTGCATAACTGGCATCGTGGAGGAAGACGGCATCATCGATGGAACAAAGATCAAGCCTGGCTACGCCGCGGTTGGCATTGCTTCCGTGGGACTGCATACAAATGGCTTCTCTCTGGCGAGAAAGGTGCTGTTTGACAAGGCAGGCTTGACTGTGGCGTCAAAGCCAGCCGAACTTGGCGGCGAAACGCTGGGGCAGGCATTGCTCAAGCCGCATAGATGCTATTGGCAGGCAATCAAGGCAGCGCTCGCAAAGGGCGTTTCGGTGGACGGTCTGGCGCACATCACTGGCGGCGGTCTGTATGACAATGTGCCGCGCATCCTGCCACAGGGCGTAGGCGCCAGGTTCTATGCCGACAAGATTGACGTGCTGCCAATCTTCAAGCTGATACAGCAGGCTGGCGACATTGAGGCACACGAGATGTACCGCGTCTTCAATATGGGCGTTGGCATGGTGTGGTTCGTTCCACAGGAGCAGGCACAGCTGGCGATAGACGTGTGCGGCAGTTTCGGATACAAGGCCGCCGTCATCGGCGAGGCAACCTCAGAGCACCATGTAATTGATGTGGTGATTTAACTTGTATGGGGCAGAGTGCAGTACAGGAATTGACGCGCATTTTGCGCGGCATGCGTGCCAGGGGAGTCAGGTCTGTCTGGCTTTCCGACGCAAACATCAGTGCCCTTGCCATGCCGTTGAGGCGCTATTCCTCCACAGCATCTGCCACCCCGAATATATCCATGCAGGCTGCACCGCCAGTGCAACCGCCACCAGTGCAGCCGCCGCCTGCAATGCGGCAATCACCATCGGTGCCGCCCGCTGTGCCTAGGCAAATGCCTGTTGCTCCAGCGCCCTCAGTTGCACCAAAGGCACAAACGGCTCCAGTGCCAACTGAACTGGGACCGCAGATTGCCGCAATGGATGAGGAGCAGCTCACCAAGGCAATGATGGATTGCCACTATTGTCCATACGGCGGCACCTGCAATAAAAAGATGCTGTATGCTGGAGCGCCGAAGCCAAAGATACTGTTTGTTGGCGAATTCCCCAGCGCCGCCGAATGCGAGGGTAATTCCCCCTTTGCCAGTCCCGCAGGCCAGATGCTGTACAAGATGGGCACCGCGATGGGCCTTTCCTGGGAAAATGCCCCGCAGGGGAAGGGCGTAGGTTTATTGAATATCCTCAAGTGCCGTCCTGACAGCATGGCGCCACGCCCGGAGGCAGTCGCAGTATGCAGCATGTATGTTATGCGACAGATTGAATTGGCCGAGCCTTCAGCCCTGGTATTGATGGGGGCTCTGGCAGTAAAAGTCCTTTGCCCTACGGAAAAACGCAGTTTCTCGCTTGTCGAGGGAAATCTGCTTGATTGCAGGGGAATCATATCCATTCCTATAAAGCATCCTAATATGATAATGCGCTTTGCCAACCAGCAGAATCTATTCTTTGCAGAGCGCAAGAAAGCCTGGAACTCACTGCAAAAATTGATGCAGATGGTGTTCTAAATGTATTTGAAGCGCTGGTGTTCTGCGCGGCCAACCGCGCACGGCAACAGCCTCATGGAGACATCACGTCCTGACGCGCGGCCCTTTGGCCGCGCGGAAATCCGCGCACGGCAACAGCCGCAAGGAGGCATCACGTCCTGACGCGCGGCCAAATGGCGGCGCGGAGAGCCGCGCAGTACTAAAAAAACGCACTTTTTTTGGAAAAATGCGACTTGCCGATTTGCAAAAAAGTCCATCCGTGCTAATTTATGCCTCGTTTTCGCGAAAAACGCGTGAACGGCTCCTTGAAAATTGGGCAGCGCAATGCGCGTGCGACGCCGAGCGTCGAGGCGCGTTAG
>JAFYGL010000679.1 GCA_017543165.1 Victivallales bacterium
ATGCCTGACTTAAGAAAATCCTGGTCGCTGTGGCGCTCCTCCGCAAAACGCTTCGCCAGCAGGTCGTAGCGGGACAGGTCCAGATCAATCAAGTTGTATTTGCCCTTGGCGGGATTGCCCCTGTGCGTTGGCTGGGACTGGATCAGCTTCCCTGGCAGGTGATGGGATTCGTTCAGCAGAAACAGGCATATCTGCGCCACATGGGTGCCTGTGGTGATATGGATGTAATACTGGTTCTCCTCTTGTGAGAAATCGTATTCGCGGCTGAAATCATAGAGCTTGCTGTAAACTTCCTCGAAGTCCCAGGGATCCTCCATCTGAATCTTGACAGGAATGATTTGCGTGTCTGGCGAACATAGCAGGATGTCGTCGCTGATTCGCTTGAACAAGCCCTCGAATGAAGGCTGGTATATGATGTAGTACTGGTCGAAATGAAGGTCGTCCTGCATCGCCAATGCCACTGAGGGCCGCCAGGTGTTCCAGCGCGTCTCGCCGCGGCGGTATGCGTCCAACGTGGTTCCCAGAAAGGAAATGAGTATATTCATTTTTATATCTCCTATAATTTTGTATATAATTTCACGTGGTTTGGTGAAATTGCAAATCGGGGTGACTAAAGTTTTTTTCAGGGACCAAAGGGACTAAGAGACGAAGGGACTTTCAAACAGATTGTCCCTTTAGTCCCTTTGGTCCCTTTGGCCTCTGAAAGGCTGTCCTTTGAAGAAAAAAACGCTATTTTGCAAAGTTGGCATGGCGTTTGCTAAGGTCTAATTGCAGTTCAAAAGACTGCGGCTCTTTGTAAATCCTTTCTGGGGTGAAGATGTTTTGTTTCAACGTGCAAAATTGCATTAGGCCGAAATCCTGCGGCGGTGACGGACAGAAATAAAGTTGCTGGATGGAGGGCCGTCCGTTGGAGATTCTTCAATGGAGTGGATGCTCTGGTGAAACAGTGCCTGACTGGCGAGGCGGAGTTTAGAAGGCTCTGAGATAGCGTTGGGGACTTTCACCAATCAACGGCATGGAATGGCCGTAAACAACCTGTCGATGATCCTTATAACGTTATGACATAAAATAATGGATTAAATGCAAAACATAATGTCCGTGATTTCCTTGAAAGGATTTTTCATTTTGATTTGAGGTGCTGAATTCGGTTTCAACTGGGAAGGGTCTAGGTATTAATATCACCTACCGAGGTAATTCAAAACTGGCGGCGATTGTAGGTGTTGCAGCCTGTGCATCGCCACCAGGATTTTGAAACCTTGACATGCCGAAATCACTTTATTCCTCAAATCATCCTTTTGCTCCTGGAGTGAACGGGGCTGCTTTCACCTGTCGCTTTGCTTATGCTTAAAGTAAGGAATGTGGCAGTCCAACCTTATTCTCCAGGAGCATTTTTCTGGCAAATTACCTCATGGAATTGCCTGGAAACGGGCTGATGGGAGAATGCGATTATGAAAGAACTGAAGAATTATATGGAGCAGCATGCCGTGTATGGTGCTGCTGACACTGTGAATGCGGAGAATTTTCCTGCATGGCGTCAATCCGCGAAAGCCGCGCTGGACCAGCTGGCGATGACTGGCTCATTGGGCAGCAGTTTCTACGCCACGAGGGAGGAACTAGCCAATGATGCGATGTCCGTGCTGAATGAGGCTGATGCCGAGGATCTGGCGCAGGCCATAGTCAAGGGGCGCAATGAAGGTTTCATTCGCACTTTCCCGATTCTGGGTCTTGTCATGCTTTCCAAGAAGGATACATCATTGTTCAGGCAAGTGTTCAATCAAGTCATATTGACAGGCAATGATTTGGTGGATTTCATAGATTTGGCGCACAAGACACGTGGTTTTGGCCGTGCGATCAAAGGGGCGATACATGACTACCTCAAGCAGCGCGTCACTCCATATTACGCAATGAAATACCGCAAGCAATTGGCGGACG
>JAFYGL010000680.1 GCA_017543165.1 Victivallales bacterium
GCTTCCGAAGAAGAGAAGGCACAGGCCCCGATTCAGGACGAAGATGAAAAGTCCGACCCCAATACTGATGGACTGGACGACGACCCCATAGACGACCCCGAAACCCTTGAGGAAGAGGCAGACGAGGACGCTGAAGAAGGGGAGTTGCAGGACCCGCCAGAAGAACAGGCCGAGCAGTGCAATGCACAACCTTCTGTGGAAAAACAGGATTCAAAGCAGACGGAGCTGCCTTTGTTCAATGAGTTTCTCATCGTCAATGACGAGAGCAAGAAGAAGGCGCCCCTGGATTTGTCCGACACGCATGGCACATTTGGCGAGCGGATACGTAGATACAGGGAAAATGCAGGGCTTACGGCAGACGACGTATTTGAGAAGACCCACATTGTCCAGGACTATCTCCAGAATCTGGAGGCAGGGAACTATGCGGAGTTGAACGGCAAAATCTATGCCACCAGGCATCTGGCGACACTTTGCCGCTGCTATGGATTGAGCAAGAGCCTTCAGGAGGAATTGCAGAAACTGCTTTCGTCCGAATATGACAAATCTGGCTTTGGTGTACGCGAGGCGCCCTTGCCGAACCCAATGTCTGGCGGCGATTCGAGAACGCATAGCACAGGCATGGTGAACAAATTGCCAGGCATAATCATAGGGTTCCTGCTGGTGCTGCTGACGCTTATGCTGGTGCTTGCAATAATTGTGCCCATCCTGAGCAAGTCGCGTGCGAACGTGACGAATCCGAAGGACATGGCACCCCTGGTGGTGCCTTCTCAGCAAAGGCCGCCAGTACTGCCTGTGCCCAATTAGCAAGAGGAGGCATAGCCATAAGGAAAGATTTCAGTGATTTTCCAGTCACCATCTATTTGGCATGGATATTTCAATCCACAGATTTTCACAGATTATCACGGATTACCAAAATCAGTGAAAATCTGTGTCAATCTGTGGATAAATAGAATATCCAGACCTTTAAAGGGAGTGATGGATAATTATAGATTTAATTTTAATGACATGGTCATGTCAAAACAATGGGAATAGTTCCCAAGGTTAAACAAGAAGGAAGAAAAATGAACAAGAAGACTGTGAAAGACATCGCCCTCAAAGGGGCAAAAGTTGTGATGCGTGTTGATTTCAATGTGCCTTTGGAGGAAGGCGTCATCACCGATGATACACGTGTGCGCGCCGCTCTGCCCACCATTAGCTATATTCTGGAGCAGGGTGCCTCTCTGGTGTTGATGAGCCATCTGGGCCGTCCGTCAGGAAAAGGCTATGAGGCTGATTTCAGCCTGAAGCCAGTTGCCGACTATCTGGCGAAGATGCTGGGCAAGCCAGTCCAGTTCGCTCCAGACTGCATGGCCGCCGACGAGGCAGCCGCCGCGCTCAAGCCAGGCGAAGTCCTCATGCTGGAGAACACCCGCTTCTACAAGGCTGAGGAAGGCAAGGCAAAGCAGGCCGAGGGCATGAGCGATGAGGAATACAAGGCCAAGAAGGCAGAAATGAAGGAAAAGAAGGCCGCCATGGCTGAGAAACTGGCCTCATACGGCAATGTTTACGTGAACGATGCATTCGGCACCGCACATCGCGACCATGCCTCGACAGCCTCCATCTGCAAGTTCATGAAGGCAAAGGGCGCACCTTGCGTGGCTGGCTTCCTCATGCAGAAGGAACTGGATTACCTTGGCAACGCAGTGGAGAACCCGCAGCGTCCATTCGTCGCCATCATTGGCGGCGCAAAGGTCTCTGGCAAGCTGGAAGTGCTGAAGAGCCTCATGAAGAAAGTCAACGCCATCCTTATCGGCGGCGGCATGGCATACACATTCCTCAAGGCACTGGGCCACAATGTGGGCAAGTCCTTGGTTGAGGACGAATTGGTGGACACCGCAAAGGCCACTCTGGACGCCGCAAAGGAAGCTGGCGTGAAGTTCCTGCTCCCAGTTGACAACGTGGCAGCCGACAAGTTCGACGCGGAAGCCAATACACAGGTGGTGGGCAATGACATTCCCGCAGACTGGATGGCGCTGGACATCGGTCCCAAGACCGCCGCTCTCTACGCCCAGGAAATCGCCGCTGCAAAGACAGTGGTGTGGAATGGTCCCATGGGCTGCTTTGAAATGCCCAAGTTCGCCGAAGGCACAATGGCGATATGCAAAGCTGTTGCGGAATCTGGCGCAGTCAGCATCATCGGCGGCGGCGATTCCGTCAGCGCGGTGAACAAGTCAGGTCTTGCCTCCAAGATGAGCCACATCTCCACTGGCGGTGGCGCATCCCTGGAATTCCTGGAAGGCAAGGCTCTCCCAGGCTGCTCCGCATTGGATGACAAATAATTATTATTTATCCACGGATTGACACAGATTTTCACTGGTTTAATCTAATTTATTTTAGATATTTCTGTGCGAATCTGTGAAAATCTGTGGATAAAATGTGTTTTTAACCACAACAAAAGAGGAAATACATAGAAATGGCACGTCGCAAACTCATCGCTGGCAACTGGAAGATGAACATGACATCTGCTGAAGGTGCGCAGCTAATCAAGGATATCAAGGCTCAGTTTGGTGCGGAATGCCCATGCACAGCGGCCAACAAGCCAGACGTA
>JAFYGL010000681.1 GCA_017543165.1 Victivallales bacterium
CGTATCAGCGGATATATGGGGGAGGCCGAGCCGTCATCCACCACAAGCACGCCGCACACGTCCAGTGCCAGCAGTTCCTCAATGGTTCGCCGCAGGATATCTCCCTCATTGTAGCAAGGTATGACTGCAAATGCCGTTTTCTGCATAATGGTAAAAAACGCGTTTAAGTAAAAAAAGCTCCCGACAGGAGTGGAAAAGGGGGGGGAGGGGATCACCTGCCGGGAGCCAAGACATTCAAAAATTGGGCAGAATATAAAATCATTTTTCCTTTATGCAAATCAATATCTGCCATAAAGTTGGCAAGCGACCTTGCGAATACAAATGTCGCCTGGAAGTCCAGTTGGAAACAAAAAACACAATTACCTATTGCATTGCCACCAAATCTTTGTTACAATTGCCAATAGACTGAATATATAGTTGTCATATACAACACTAGCAAAATTGGAGACACGGATGAAAAAGACCTTTACTTTGATCGAGTTGCTCGTTGTAATCGCAATCATTGCAATTCTGGCGGCCATGCTGCTGCCCGCGCTGGCAAAAGCCAGGGAGAAGGCAAGGAGCATTTCCTGTGTGAACAATGAGAAGAGCCTGGGCTTGTGCCACAACCTGTATGCAGGAGACTACTCTGGATATGGCTTTGTCTTCTTCGGAGAGAATACAGGACAGAACAACTGGTGCCGCAATGCCTTGATAAAACTGCTGTCTGAAGGCGCTTACATGGAGAGCTTCGACTACGATGATTTTGCAAAAAACTATGCAGGGCACTACCCGCCGCCCCAACTCCATTGTCCAGCAAGACCAGAGCCCAGCCATATTACATTCCCCTCCGACTATGGCACAAATCTGCATCTTGCCCCATACGGCTCAAGGGCACCATGGACACGCTGCGTGCCATACAACAAGACCGCCAACAAGTACTATCCTGGCTGCATGCATTTCCTGCTGGAGAGCATGCCGAATCCTTCCGATGTGGTGTACTGGGCCGAAACCTCCCGTTCAGGCGCAATGAAGTTCGCATACGGCAGCGTGAACAACTGGGACTTCCATTTGTCGCTGCTCTACAGCAGCTCTCAAAACGCCAATGTGTACAGGGCGCTTCCCGCCCATGGCGACTGCGACAATGCCTGTTTCGCAGATGGGCATGTAGAATCAATGAAGGAGATAGCCCTGAAGGCAAAGGTGACCGAGCACAGCTACTACAACTGGGTTCTGGAACAATAAACTGGCATTCAAGAGGATGGCATAAATGAAGAGCAAACTATTATCATTGTTTTGCCTTTTATCAATGGCAAGCACTTTGGTTGCACAGGAATACATAGTGCGCAGCCTGAAGGAAAAATGTGCGGCGAAGGACCTTACATTCCTGGTCACATTTGACAATAGAAACCTGATTGCAGATGTGGCAAAGGGCGACAAATACGCCATCGGCGACATCAAGAACGCAAACCTGGGACTGCGCGGCATCGTGGGTTTTGACGGGCAGCAGGCATTCCAGCCAGAGGCGGGCGAGTTGCTCCGCTACCCTGTCGAGGGCAATGCGGACCCGCACAAGGGCACCATCATAATGTGGGCGGCTGGCATGGACTACGCCCCCATGGACAAGGCGACTGACGGCAAGAACAGGGGCAACATCGCGCTGGCGCACCTTATGTTCGACAACAACGGCAGGAATGTCTATTACCAGTTCTACATGTATGAGGACAAAATCTACTTCGAGTGGTGGAGCAGCGAGCCACCCCACGGCTTCAGCCAGCTGGCACGCACCACTGCGGACTGCAAGGGCTTCCGCAAGGGAAAGTGGTTCCAGGTGGCTGGCACCTGGGATGACAAGACAGTCTGCCTCTATGTGAACGGCAAGAAGATAAGCGAGGTCGCCCATCCCCGCAAGGTGGAGAAAACCTACGATATCAAGGCGCAGAACAATGCAAAGTCCTTCATCGGCGTGAAAAGTCCTTTCTGGGGAGACGAGCACAAGTGGGCCACGGCGGTTGACGATTTTGCGATTTATTCCAGGCCATTGACCGCCCTGGAGATTGAGAACCAGTACAATGCCCTGCTCAAGGACAAGTCCGGCGTTGAAATCAAGGAATATTCCCTGGAACTCAACGGAGTATGCACTGGCAAACATGACAAGATAGAGCGCCTGGAAGTGGAGTTCGACTTCGCCGCCCTGAATGAGAAACTGGCTGAAAAACTTAAGAAGGGCGAACTTGAGGTGAAGTACGAGGTTGTCGCCCCAGATGGCAAAAAGCAGAACGGAACCTGGACATTCAAGGAAGGCAGCGACATGTGCCGCTTCCTGGAAGGCATCAACCAGGTTGGCGAATACACGGTCAATACCTCGATCGGCGAAAGCAAGGTCTCCGCAAAGACATACAGGCCTGATTATTCCTGGATAGGAAACGGCTTTGGCGACGATGACGTGGTGCCGCCGATGTGGAAGGACTTTGCAGTAAAGGGCCGCACGATAACTCTCTGGAACCGCCAGTATTTCTTTGGAAACGGCCCGCTCCCCGAAAAAATCACCTGCTATGGCGGCAAGCAGCTTCTCGCCAGGGCGCCAAGGCTGCTTATCGATGGCAAGGAACCCAAGTGGAAGAAGGGAAAGGTGGAAAAGAAGGTACGCTATGTGGTCTTCAATGGAACAGGAACACTGGGCAAGGCCAAAATCTCATACGCCACAAAAGTGGAATATGACGGCATGATAAAGTTCGACTGGAAAATAGACGGCGCACCTGAAATCTCGTCCATGACACTGGATTGGCAAATGTCTCCTGAGAACCATCAGTTCCTCATGAGGCCCATCCTGGACGAGGACAAGGAGCAGAAACGAGCGTTCCCGTATCCAAAGATGGGCGGCAGCAGCGTGGCCAAGATGCTGTGGTTCGTCTCCGAGAAGAAAGGCGGCTTCGCCTACACGATGGAAAGCGATGCCAACTGGCGCTACGACGCGGAAAAACCCGTGTTCTTCGCTGACAAGGGCACTGGCGAATGCCGTGTGGAGATGATCAACCAGAAGACGCAGATGCCTGAAGGCGCGGATTATTCCGCGCTGTTCATCGCCACGCCTGTGCGCCCCCTCCCGAAGGAGAACAGGCTGGTACGCCTGGATGGCGGAAAATACACCCTTATCGGCTCCAAGAAGGACTGGCATGGGGCCTGCCAGCACATGCCAGGCGAGGAACCCAACTTCACTCTTGTTTACAGAAACGCGGCGGAAAACAGCATTTCCATCTACGGCGCAACTGGCTCGCTGACCTCCAACGACCCCGAGGCCGCATACATCCGCAAGTATGTTGAGGTGCCTGGCGAATACAAGTACGTCATGAACAAAGCAAAGCCTCTAGGCAATGGCGAATACCAGATGACATTCGGCACTTCCCAGCCCTTCTGCGAATCCTGCTGCATTGGCGACTATCTTCTCTACAGCCAGCACAAACTCTACACGCACCCGCTTGCCGGCAAGTTCTGGCAAGTCTATTATGACCTGGCGGGGGACGGCTTATGCGGCAACAGGCTGCATGGCTGCTGCTTCGAGGACAAGTTCGGCAGGACCATCAGAAAGTTCAGCGTCCTCAACTCCCGCGAGATCATGATGCGAACCCTGAACTATGCGCACAAGAACGGCAAGACATTCATGGTCCACGCCCAAAGGGACTTCCTCCCGTTCATGCATGGCATGATCGACTACTGGTATCCAGGCGAACAGCACAATGGCCTGCTGGCACGCAATCCATACGGATATGTGGATGAACTGGCGGATGACATCTACCGTTCCGAATTCAGCCGCAATGTGCTGGGCGTGGGCGTAATACATCTCCCTGCCATTCTCCAGGCAAACCGCGAGTATTCCAAGGAGCCAAAGTACACCGAGGCGATGATTGGAATGATGATGGTGCACGATGTGGAGACCTGCAACAGTTGGATTTCATCCGCCGCCTTGCTCACGTGCTGGGACATACTGGAGAGATACGGCGTCGGCAAGCCTGAAACGGAGTGCCGCGTCTATTACGAA
>JAFYGL010000682.1 GCA_017543165.1 Victivallales bacterium
CCGCGCGTCAGGATGAAGGTAGAACGATATGCAGGCATGCAACAATGTTTCTGCACATCTGGGTGGTCAGACATAGGAGAACATCGTTGCGTACCAGCCTAGTTGGCTACCTTCATCCTGACGCGCGGCCAATGGCCGCGCGAATAAGCGTGCCGCAGAATAGTGCATAATTTATTCCTTGTAGAAGAAATGGCAATTGGCAGTATGTGGCGTTTGGGTTAAATTACGAGCATTATGATAGCCACGCTTACACCAAATCCCTGCATTGACAAGACTATTTCAGTGCCACGTTTCGACATGGAGAAAATCAACCGCGCCAGAATATTGCGTTCCGACGTGGGCGGCAAGGGGCTGAATGTGTCCCTGGCGCTGCGCGGGCTTGAATGCGACACCATCGCCCTGGGCTTTGATTTCACTGGCGAGCATGGCTCCCCGTTAAAAAGCACAATGGCCGCCAGGAGAATACCCTGTTCGTTCATTGAAGTGCCTGGACAATTGCGCACCTGCACCAAGATATTCGATGAAAGCCGCAGGAATACCATTGAGGTGAACGAATACGGTCCGTCCGTGACAGAAGAGGCGGGCGAGCAACTGCTGGAACTGATGGCGCGGACTGCGGCGGACTGCGACTTCATCACCTTCTCTGGCAGCCTGCCTGGCGGATTGGGCAGTGACTTCTATTTCAGGTGCGCGGAGGCTGTCCGCAACGAGGCGCCGAATTGCAAGGTCGTGGTGGATGCGGAAGGGGAACTGCTGTTGAAGGCACTCGATGCGCAGCCATTCCTGATTAAGCCCAACATACACGAATTCCAGGCGACTTTCGGCGTCAGAGTTTCCAATCTTGAGGAATTGGACGCGGCTGTGCTGAAGATAATCAGGCAGTATTCGCTGGGCATGGTGTGCGTGTCCATGGGAGGGGAGGGCGCGTATGTCGCCACAGAAGAGCAGGCGTATTTCTGCCCTGCGCTGAAGGTGGAGGTGCGTTCCATACAAGGCGCTGGCGATTCCATGGTGGCTGGAATATGCGCCGCATTGCAGCTGGGCCTGCCATTGCCAGAGGTGCTGCACTACGGCGTGGCGGCCTCGTCGGCGTCAATTTCCCGCGAAGGCACGCAGCTCTGCACAGAGGAGATATTCCGCCCGCTGCTGGCGCAGGATGTTGAAATACGGTGCCTGCGCGGTTGAGAAACTGCCCTCATGGGGAACATAGCCTTTGTGTTTTTATTGGGCGGGCATTTGATTTTTGTTGAATTGCAATAAATTAGGCGCCGTGGTTTACACGTGTAAGTCAAGGAATGGCTGCAACATTATGCCCTTGCTGGTGCGGTCGATTCCCTGACTTGGAGTTTCATGGGAAAACCGACGCTGAAATCACCCAGGTTTTTCTGCTCTATCTGGCGGAGAAGGAGTTCAAGCGCGAATTTTCCCATGCTTTCCTGTTGTTCATCAATAGTTGTCAATGTAGGATTTGAGAAAGTGTCGAACATAAGGTTTCCAAGACCTATGACGGAGACATCCTCTGGCACCTTGAGGCCATTCTTGGTCAAGGTCATGATTGCATTCAATGCCACGAAATCTGAAACGCACAGCAGGGCCGACGTAGGTTTTTTCAGGAAATCTTCTATTCCCTGGCAGGTTTGAATTTTTTTGAAAGGCAATTTTTCCGCGGCGATATGGTAGTATTTAAGGACATTTGTGCTCCACGAGGCGAATCCTCCCATCTGGGAGAGCAGGGA
>JAFYGL010000070.1 GCA_017543165.1 Victivallales bacterium
ACAGATGCGCGTTCAGGCCAGCCTGAAGGCTTCTCTGGACATCCTCGTCGAATGCATTGGCAGTGAGAGCAATAATCGGTATCTTCTTGGCATCTGGGCGGTCCATGCCCCGAATGCGCCTTGTGGCTTCCAGGCCATCCATTTCAGGCATCCTCATATCCATCAGAATGGCATCATAGTACCCTGGCTCGTGCCCGCTGAACATTTCCACGGCGATTCGCCCGTTTTCTGCCAGGTCCGCTTCAATCTCCCGCATGCTCAGCACCATCATCATGATTTCCGCATTGACTTCCACGTCTTCCGCCAGCAGGACGCGTCTTCCCTTGAGGTCCGCCGTCCTCTTTGTCAGTGCCTCATTCTTACGGCGGAAGGCATCCCTGAATTCATCCATTACGCTGCCCGCGAACAGAGGCTTTGCCACAAACGTATCCACTCCAGCGGCCTTTGCCTCGTCTGCAATGTCATCCCAGTTGAATGAAGTCAAGATAATGATTGGCGCCTCGTGCCCCACGATGGCGCGGATCTGGCGCGTCGTCTCGATGCCGTCCATTTCAGGCATCCTCCAGTCAACCAGTATCAAGTCATAGTCTTCCCTTCTGCCATGCCTGATTCTAATCTTGTCAAGAGCCTCGTGTCCTGATTCCACTGTATCGCAGTGAATGCCGATTTGCCCCAGAATGATCTTGGCGTGTTCCAGTGCAGTCGTGTCATCGTCAATCACAAGCACGCTCATTTCATGAGGATTCAGATTGTCCTCATCCACTGTCACGCCATTTCTCTCTGATTCATCAAGCGTAACGGTTACAGTGAACGTAGTGCCGACACCTTTTTCGCTTTCCACATCAATATGGCCATTCATCAACTCCACGATGCTCTTGGTGATTGGCATTCCAAGGCCTGTGCTGCCGTATCTGCTTGTGGACGAGGAATCCTCCTGGCTGAAAGCCTCGAAAATACGGGGGATGAATTCGCGGCTCATGCCGATGCCTGTATCCTTGAAAGAAAGTTTGAGCGTTGCTTTCCCATTATATCTGGGACCTTCCTCGACCAGGAAGGTGACTGTGCCGCCGGCAGGCGTGAACTTAACGGCGTTGCCCAGGATGTTTATCATGACTTGCTTCAGTTTCGTGGCGTCGCCAATGTAATAGTCGTCGATTTTTCCCATAGTCCTGCATTCATACTGCAGTCCCTTGTCCTTGCACTGGCCACTGACCATGCTGTTGACCTGCTCAAGGCACTTGGAGAAATAAAACTCTTCTTTCTTTATCACCATGCGCCCTGATTCAATGCGGCTCATATCCAGTATTTCATTGATGATGCTCAGCAGATGATTCGCTGATTCGCCAATCTTCACCAGATATTCCTTAACTTTGTCGGAAGCGGTGGGATCATTCATGGCTATGTTGTTCAAGCCGATGATGGCGTTCATGGGCGTGCGTATCTCGTGGCTCATATTGGAAAGAAATGCCGTCTTGGCATGGTTTGCCTGCTCTGCCGTGTCCAAGGCATCGCTGAGAGCCTGCTGCTGTGCCATGGAGTTACGCATTTCCTCGTCAATGTCTGAAAAGACCACGCCTATGGAGTTTATGGCCTGGTCGTCCAGTTCTACTGACTGGCGCACGCCAGCCATCCGCAGCATTAGATACTTTTCCTTTCCCTTGTAAACCTCAAGGAATCTGTAGGAAATGACCTGGTGCGTCTTCAGTTCCTCGCGTATGTTCTCAGGTTTAATGAAGGCAAAATAGCCTTCTTTATACTGCTCCGCCACATAACTGTCGCCATAAGACTTGAATTTCTCAAGATATGTAAACGTCGCCCCCTGTGCGGGCGCCTCGCTGTGGCTTGGGTCGTTGCGGTAGCAAATGGCCTTGTCCTTTTCCAAGTCCACATAGTACACGCTTTTATAATCGGCGGCAAGCGCGTTTATCATCTTGGTCTGTTGTTCCTGCTGCTCCTTCCGCTCCAATAGTTGCTGCTGCAAAGCCAGGCGCTGTTCCAGTTCCATGCGCTTGACGCGGTTTTCCGTATCCGTGGCCTCCTTCTCCAATGCCAGTTTTGCATTTTTACGCATCTGAAAGACAATGAACACAAACATCGCGCCAAGCAGCAGGGCTGTCAGTATGGATTGTAAAAGACATCGGCGTATGATTCCGCTTGAAACATTGCTGATTTTTGTGCCTATTACGCTTTCCCTGACCAGGTAGGTCAGCATCCAGTTGGTGCCAACTACAGGCACATAGCTCAACGTTTCGTAGGTATTGTCGTATATAAACTCAACTACGCCGCGCCTTCCGTCGGCGAAGTCCTTTTTGACAGTTGCCAGAGAATAGCCTTTTACCATTTGCGCATGTTCCAGTGCCTCCAGCAGATTGTCTTCAGCAGCCAATCCGCCCAGTACCAGATTGCTTAGCGGAGAGCCGTCCTTTGTGAAGATGTTGCAGAATGTGACATCCGAATTTTGGGATTTCAAAGAGGCGCCCCCAAGTATGACATCCATGTTGCTCTCCATGAAACATACCACGAGCTGCTTTCCTTCAATGTAATAATTCCTGTCGTGAATCGGCATGGCGATAACAACATGCTTTTCGGAATCGCCAGACCTTCTGACGGAGATTTCCGCGTTGGAAATGGTATTGTAATCAAAGGAATAAAGATTTGCCTCCTGGCGAATGCCTTCATCTGCCGTATATACGGAACCGTCCTTGTCAACAAATGCAAAGCGTTTCAAGTTGAACAACTGCTTCATGCGACGCTGGTAGGCTCGCATGCTTTCAATATTCGAAAGGTCTGTTTCGGCTATCATTCCAACGGCGATTTCCAGTGTGCGGATATTGCCCTTCAAGTTGTTTTCGACAACCTGCTCTCTGCGGGACGCCAGTTCATCCAAATACAGAATACTCACGGAACCAGCAGCCTCCATGGCGTCCTTGCGAGCGCTCTTTTCAGTCCATATCGTGCCTAGAATAAGAATAGCAATGACAATGCTACTCCCGAGCAGAACGACACAAGTCGTTTTTTCCTTCAAAACACTTGCCATTTAAACCACCTTATTTCCTGCTGTCTTTTTGTGTACGCCCACTTCTCTGTGGGCTAGTGCCCGTAATATACCTTGTCAACGTCTATTTGCCATTCGCCACAGGCCTTTTCGCGGAATTCCCGCCCCGTTCCCGCCCCGTTCCCGCTTGCAAATCAGGCAAATGGTATCATTGTATTTCGCCATGGCGGCGACTATTTGAAAATCCGCCATAAAAAGGAAAACACAATGCTAGACAAACAATTCGCCAATCCAGGCGCCGAGTACCGCGACGCGCCATTCTGGTCATGGAACTGCAAACTCAATGAAGATGAGCTGCGCAGGCAAATACGCATATTCAAGGAAATGGGGATGGGGGGCTTCTTCATGCACCCGCGTGTAGGCCTCAACACCCCGTATCTCTCCGCAGAATTCCTAGGCAGGGTGGCGGACTGCATAGACGAGGCCAAGAAGAACGGCATTCTGGCATATCTGTACGATGAGGACCGCTGGCCTTCCGGCACGGCAGGCGGCATGGTGACATGCCATCAAGAATACCAGGCACGCTTCCTTGAACTGCGCTTCACGCCAGATGTGCGGCGTCCAGAAGCGGAATTGTTCCTGCAATCATACCTTGTCAGGCAGAACGAAAAAGGGGAGCTTCTGGAATACCGCCCCTGCCCCCGCGATTTACAGGACTGCCCTGGTTTCATCCAGGTCTGGTGCAGCCGCGTCCTCAACGAGCCGCTGCCCCGCTTCAATGACACGCCATACGTGGACACACTCAATCCAAGGGCGATTCGCGCCTTCCTGGAAGCCACCCATGAAAAATACAGGGCACGCTTCAAAGACGATTTCGGCAAGGCAATCCCCGCCATCTTCACGGACGAGCCGCAGATGGTGTTCCCGCAAATGCCTGTCTTCGCACTGGACAAGGCAAACATCTCCATTCCATATACAGACGACTTCCCTGAAACCTACAGGCAACGCTGGAATGCCGACTTCTTCGCCACGCTTCCTGAAATATTCTGGGACCTGCCAGACGGCAGGCATTCGCCGCACAGATACCGCTACCATGAACATGTGGCAGAGCGTTTTGCAGAGGCGTTTGCAGACACCATCGGCAAGTGGTGCCAGGAAAACGGCATCGCCAGCACTGGCCATCTCATGCTGGAGCCACGCCTGGAAAGCCAGACACGCGCAGTGGGCGAGGCAATGCGCAGCTACAGGTCATTCCAAATGCCAGGCATCGACCTTCTCTGCGACGACGAGGAACTATCCACCGCAAAGCAGGCGCAAAGCGCGGCACGGCAATACGGCAGGAAAAGGGTGCTCAGCGAACTGGACGGCGTAACAGACTGGGACTTCCCATTCTACGGGCACAAGGGGCAAGGCGACTGGCAGGCCGCCCTGGGCGTGAACATGCGCGTGCCGCACCTGGCATGGCTCTCAATGGCGGGCGAGGCAAAGCGGGATTACCCCTCGCCCATTGGACCGCAGGCCGCCTGGTACAAAAAATACAACATAATCGCACGGCATTTCGCGCGGCTCAACGTGGCATTGTCCCAGGGCAAGGCGATCTGCCGCATCGCTGTGATACATCCCATTGAATCCTACTGGCTGCTATATGGACCAAAGTCGGAGAACGCCCTGAAAATGCAGCAGGCTGAAGATGATTTCGCCTCACTGTTCCAATGGCTGCTGAAGGGATTGCTGGACTTCGATTTGCTGTGCGAGGCACTTCTTCCCGAACAGAATGTGCATTGCGAAGGCACTTCGCTATGCGTGGGCGAAATGCAATACCAGGTCGTGCTGGTGCCTCCCAGCATAACGTTGCGGAGCAGCACCCTAGCCGCATTGGAGAATTTCCGCCATAATGGAGGCACTGTGATTTTCGCGGGGCAGGTCGCAAGCCTTTGCGACGCCCTGCCCTCGCCTCGCGCCAGTGAATTGGCCGCATCATGCGCAAAATGCGACTTCAACAGGCAGGCCTTGCTTGAAATACTGGAGCCATGGCGCGAAGTCAATGTGCTGCTGCGTCCAGAAGGCACGTCGGCAATCGCAGCGCACAAGACGGATGGCACACCAATCAGCGGCTTCCCTGACGCGGCAGGCACTCCCGCGCAGGACCTGCTGTATCAGTTCAGGGAATGCGAGGATGGCTCGCGCATACTCTTCATCGCCAACACGCGCCGCACTGGAAACGCCTCCGTCTCAACTGTGCTGGTCAAGGGCAAGTGGCAACTGGAAAACATGGACACTTCCAGCGGCGAAATCACGCCATTGCAGGCAGAGCAAAAGGACGGATGGACCAGGCTGCCATTCGACTTCTATCCACATGGGCATCTTTTGCTGCGCATGTCCCCCGCCCCATCCAGCAATGGCATGGCATTGCCACACCATCCCATCGCAAACGATTTTCTTGAGCCATTGATTGCCGCACGTGTGCCTGGAAGGCAAATGCCATTCACACTGGACGAGCCAAATGCCATGATGCTGGACATGCCAGAATGCAGTATCGACAATGGCCCCTGGATGCCAGCGGAGGAAATATTGCGGCTGGACAACAGGGCAAGGCAGCATTTCGGCATGCCGCTCCGCCAGGCTCGTTCTGTGCAGCCCTGGGTGCACCAGACTGCCCCGCGCCATTTGGGCAAGGTGGAATTGCGCTATGCAATCGAGTGCCGCAACAACATTCCCGCCACTGAACTGGCAATGGAACAGCCCCAAAAGGCAAGCCTCATCCTGGATGGAATGCCAATTCCATTCAATGACAATGGCTTTTGGATAGATTCATGCCTCCGCAAATGCAAACTGCCCCCATTGCCCCAGGGACTGCACACGCTCACCGTGATTTATGACTACGACACGGAAACCTGCCTGGAACGCATCTATATCCTCGGCTCATTCGGCGTAATCGTGGAGGCGGACCGCTGCATGCTTGATGCAGCGCCAACCTCATTGCACTGGGGCGACATTGCAAACCAGGGACTTCCCTTCTACGGCGGTAATCTCACATACCACACTTCCTTCACCATACAGCAAAAGGGCAAATACTGCCTGCGCCTGCCTTCCAGACTATCAGAAATGCAGGCCGAACTGTCCGTCGGCCAGGCTCGCCGCGAAGCGGACTTCACTTCATTCAAGGGTGCATTGGTGGATGTCTCATTGGACGGCCGCCAAATTGGCGACATTGCCTTCGCCCCGTTCTCGCTCGCGTTAGACACACTGGAACCTGGAAAACACACGCTGGACCTCAAACTGTTCTGCACACGCATCAATGGATGCGGAGCAGTGCATCTCTCCCACCGTGTGCGCTACTCAGGCCCTGCCTCGTACAGGACACTTGGCAACCACTTCTCATACGACTACGTCCTGCAAGCCCAAGGCATCCTGCGCTCGCCGCTTATAATGCGCATCCCTTGAACTGGCTTTTTCGCGCGGCCATTGGCCGTGCGTCAGGACGCGATGTTTCCATGCAGCTGTTGGCGTGCTGGACTTTTCCGCCATTATTTTTTGGCTTTTTTCGTAGCCTTCTTTTCGGGGACAAGTTTGTTGTTGACCTTGACGATCTTGCCAGTCTCGCAGCTCTCCATGCAGGCGGCGACCGCGGCCAATGCCTTGTAGCCCTTCATGCCGTCGAAGGGCATGTCCGCGCCGTCCAGGAGGCAATCCACGAACATGTCTGGAATGCCGCTGGCAACCTGGCGTTCGTTGGTGGCCATTGCGCCCACCTTGTACTTGATTTGCTCGCCGTTCTTCAGATAGACTTCCACGCCGTATTGCTCGCTGCCGCCCAGGACCATTGTACCCTTTGTGCCGTAGAACGTGGTCATGTTGTCGCCCTGCCCGTAGTATGTCCAGCTGGCGGTGAGTTGCCCGATGATGCCGTTTGCCATCTTCATGATGCATACCGCATTGTCATCCACTGTGATGGGCTTGCCTTTTTCGTTCTTCTTGTCAAAGGTGCCGATAAAAGCGGCAGCCTCGGCAAAATCCGTATCAAGCAGATATGGGATGAGATAGCACTTGTGCACGCCAAGGTCGCCCATGCATCCCACATACGCCTTTTCCTTCTTGAAGAACCAGGTGTGGTTGCCCTTGTCCTGGGACCACATCTCTGGGCCGCCGTGGCCGAATGTGGTGCGGAATGTCATGATATCGCCGATAATGCCTTCCTTCAGAAGTTGCTTTGCCTTGATGTGGGGCGGCATAAGGCACTGGTTGTGCCCAATCATGAGGGTTTTGCCGCAGGCCTTTGCCGTGCGTATCATGGCGGCGGCCTCCTCCAGGCTGGTTGCCATGGGCTTTTCGCAAAGGACGTGCTTGCCTGCCTTAAGCGCGGCTATGGTGAGGCGCGCATGCTCGCTGTTGGGCGTTGCCACGACGACTGCATCGATTTTTGCATTGTCAATGATGGCCTTCTCGCTGGCAACAACGACTTTCTTGCCTAGACCGAAAAGTTCGGCAAGATGCTCGGCACGCTCGCGTATCGGGTCATAGACCGCCACGATTTCCGCACGTGGATTCTTGGATAATTCTGCAGCATGGCGGTACAATGCAATGCTGCCTGCCCCGAAAATACCAAAACGCACTAGTTCCTTCTTTGCCATGTCAATTCTCTCCATGTTGTAATTGTATCTTATGCCTTCTCCTGGGATTCCTGGCTTCTAGACTTCCAGAAAAGCAGGTAGAAAGCCCCAACGACAGCCCAAAGAGCCAAAGTCAAGGTGTTGGCAATTGGAATGATGTTCAACACCTCAACAGGCTCTGCTCCGAATACGTTCAGAAGTGCGCTGGAGACCGTGTCCCTTATGCCCATTCCTCCTGGAGTGACAGGGATTATTCCTGTTGCATTTCCCAATTGGGCAGTGACCGTATATTCAATAAAACTCATCACCTTTTCATGGAATGCCTTGCCCAGAAGATAAATCTGCAAGGCAAGGAGCGAATGCACCATGCAGGACATGAGCAACACCTTTAGCACCGCCAGTTTTTCATTGCGGTACAAATCAATGGCGGAGGCAATCCTGGAAATCAACCCGTTCACCTTGCCTGGCAGCTTGCCGCGCAATGCTTTCAAAATGCTGGCAATAGGCTTCCATTTTATGAAAAAAGCACGTTCCATAAACAGGAACCAGAGCAATGGCATGCCTATAAACGCCGCCCAGACAAAGGCAAATGCCAGCAATATTACCTTGTTGCCCTCAACTATCCCAGGGCATTTCACCAGGCAGAACAGACAGGACAGCGCGGCCACCACGAACAAGCCAAACAAACCAATGTATCTGTCCACCAAAATAGTCAATGCCGCCTCAGTGCCTTGATTTTTGCTGTATTTCATAACGAAAGCCAGTTTCATGATGTCCCCGCTGACGCAGCCTGGTATGATTTGCGAGAAGAACACGCCTATCAGGGTGAGTTTGAAAATCGCATACAGCGGCGCATGTATGCCCTGCACGTCCAGAAGCAGTTTCCAGCGCCATGCGGCAATGAAATTGACCATTCCATAGCACAGTACCGCCAGCACGATCAGGTGCTTGCAACTGCCCTGCAATGTGGCAAGCGCATCGCCTTCAATGCCGCGGACAATGCGCATCAGCAGGAACACCGCCAATGCCACGCCCGCCAGTTTCAGGACTACGCCTGCTATCTTCTTGGCATTCTGCATGGTCTCTCAATCCATGTAGCCATTTGGATTTGCCAGACGCCATTCCCAGGCGGAACGCACGATTTCATCCAAGTCCTCGTATGCGGGTTTCCAGCCCAGCATTGTACGCGCCCTGGTGGAATCGCTGATTAATCTGGCGGGGTCGCCTGGACGGCGTTGCGCATATTCCACTGGGAAATCCTTGCCAGTCACGCGTCTGACCGTGTCAATCACAGCCTTTACGCTGTGCCCGTTGCCTGAACCCAGGTTGTATATGCTGGAGCCTGGCTGCTCCAAGGCAAGCAGATGCGCCTGCGCCAGATCCAGCACGTGGACATAGTCCCGTATGCAGGTGCCGTCGGGAGTGTCATAGTCCGTGCCAAATACGGATATTGACTTGCGCACGCCAGACGCCGCCTGCAACACCAGTGGAATCAAGTGCGTTTCTGGATGATGGTCCTCGCCATGGATTTTTGTGGCGCCGCAGGCATTGAAATAGCGCAATGCTGTATAGTCCATGCCGTGTATGCGCTTGTACCAGGCCAGTATCTTCTCGAACATCAGTTTGGATTCACCGTAAGGGTTGATTGGCAAAGTAGGCTCATCCTCGGTCATGGGAATATGCTCAGGCATTCCGTATGTGGCGGCGGTGCTGGAGAAAACCAACTTGCGCACGCCCGCCTTGGCGGAGGCCTCTGCGAGATTTATGGCATTGCCCACGTTGTTGTGGAAAAACATGCCAGGGTCCTTCATTGATTCGCCCACCTCGATGAACGCGGCAAAATGCAATGCATAGTCAGGCTTGAAATCCTGCATCGTCTTTGCCAGGAACTCCATGTCCTCCAGGTCGCCCTGGTAGAACTTGGCGCGATTGTCAACCGCGGCCCTATGCCCCCTGGTCAACGAATCGTAAACAGCGACCTCGTGTCCCTTGTCCAAAAGATATTCAGTTGTGCAACTGCCGATATAGCCAGCGCCG
>JAFYGL010000683.1 GCA_017543165.1 Victivallales bacterium
CTTTTCCCAACGCTGGATTGCCTCCTTATAGACTGCGGTCACACGGGCGACATAATCTGCCGAACGCCCTCTGCCTTCCAGCTTCAGCACGGAAATGCCGCTGTCCAGTATCTTGTCCAGAAAGCCGATTGTGCATAGGTCTTTTGGAGACATGACGTACTGGTTGTCCACCACGAATTCCGCATCGGTTTCCGTGTCGCGGACAGTGTATTTCCTGCGGCATGGCTGGAAGCAGGCGCCTCTGTTGCCAGATGTGCCGTATGTTGCCAGGCTCATGTAGCATTTGCCTGAAATCGCCACGCACAATGCGCCATGGGCGAATATCTCGACTTGCAGCAGTTTGCCGCAAGGGCCTGTTATATTCTCTTCCTTGATGAGTTGGCAAATCTGGCTTATTTGTTCCAGGGTAAGTTCCCTGGCCAGGACGACCACATCAGCAAATTGTGCATAGAAACGTACGGCCTCGATATTGGAGATGTTTGCCTGGACTGAGATGTGCACGGGCAGGCCGACTTTCCTGGCTGCGGTAATCACCGATATGTCCAGTGCAATCACTGCATCAATGCCCGCCGCCTTGGCGGCCTGGCAGAGACGGGTGATTTCTGGCAATTCGTTGTTGTAAACTATGATGTTCAGTGCCAGCCATGCCTGTACCTTGCGTTTGTGGCAGCGCTTGACAATTTCGGGCAAATCTTCCTCGGTGAAGTTGACGGTCGCCCTGGAGCGCATGTTAAGCTCCCCGACGCCGAAATAGATTGCATCGGCGCCATTGTCCAATGCGGCCTGGAGCGATTCAAAACTGCCTGCTGGTGATAGTAAGGTAATGTCTGACATCTCTTCGCGCCTCTTCATACCCCTATCAGTTGATATTCAATGGAATCCGCCAGCGCAGTCCAGGATGCCTGGATAATGTCCGTCGAGACGCCGACGGTGGTCCAGCTGCGCTTGCCGTCCGTTGAATCTATAAGGACGCGGACTTTTGATGCGGTTGCGCTGGCCGTGTCCAGCACACGGACCTTATAGTCAGTCAGGTGCACCTTGTCCAATTGTGGGTAGAATATTTTGAGTGCCTTTCGTAGTGCGCCGTCCAGTGCATTGACAGGGCCGTTTCCAAGTGCGGCCTGTATTTCCATGCTGTCCCCGACACGCACCTGTATCATTGCATACGACATGGCGCCAGGCGCTGGTGCCTCGTCTATGGTCTTGTACAGCACCAGTTCGAAATGTGGCTTCAGCAGGCCAAGTTCCCTGCGGGCGAGTATTTCCAGGCTGGCGTCCGCCGCCTCGAACTGGTATCCCTCGTATTCCAGTTCCTTGAGACGCGCCATGATGGCTGTGATTTCCGGGGAATCCTTGGTGAGATTGGGAGCAAAGTGCCGTAGTTTCTCCGCCAGGATGCTGCGCCCCGCCACCTCGGATAGCAGATAGCGCCTGTGGTTGCCGACAATTTCAGGGGAGATATGCTCGAATGCGCCGCGCATCTTCAGCATGCCGTCCGAATGCATGCCGCCTTTGTGTGTGAATGCGCTGCGTCCCACGTAGGGCCTGTCATTTGGTATTGCCACATTGGATATTTCCGCCAGGAGTGTGGCTGTGTCCACCAGTTTGTCCAGCCTGGGAATATTGCAAGTGCAGTTTTTCTTAAGGATGAGGTTGGGGATGAGCACGCCTAAATCCGCATTGCCGCATCGTTCGCCGCATCCATTGAAGGTGCCTTGCACATGTTTGACACCCTCCTCAACTGCAAGCATGGAATTCGCCACTGCGCAGCCGCTGTCGTTGTGGCAGTGAATGCCCAGTTCCGCTGTGGGAAATGCGCTGCGCACACTTCTGACAACAGTCAGTATTTCAGTTGGGGAGCAGGCTCCATTGGTGTCGCAGAGGCAGATAATGTTTGCACCAGCCTGGACTGCTGTCTCCAGCACCTTCATGGCATAGTCCGCATCGTGGTAGTAGCCATCGAAGAAGTGCTCTGCGTCAAAAATGACCTCTTTCCCTTGTTTTCGCAGATGGCTGACGGTGTCCGTGATCATGGCTAGATTTTCCTCTGGCGTGACACGCAGGATTTCCGCCACGTGAATGGACGAGGCTTTTCCCACAATGCTGACAACCTGGGTTCCTGCCTCCAGCAGGGCTTTGAGGCCCGCATCGTTTTCCACTGTATTGTCAGGATGCCTGGTTGTGCCGAAGGCACAGAGTTTGGCATTGCTGAGTTTAAGGGAGGCTGCCTCCTTGAAAAACTCCAGGTCCTTGGGGTTTGAGGCAGGGATTCCAGCCTCAATGTAGTCGATGCCGAAAGCATCCAGGATTTTGACTATTGCCAGCTTGTCCTGCAAGGAGAAGGACATCCCTTCTCCCTGGGCACCATCCCTGAGGGTGGAATCCAATATGCTGATGTGCCTGCTTTTCATTTTTCTTATATGTGCGCCCCGAGACGGGGGGCACTCAGGTTGAATTTGGGAATGTGCGCCCTGTTCGGGGCGTACTCAGGTTATGCCAGGGACAATACTACGGAATGTATTGTTTCCGCCCTGCTGGCGTTGAGGTAGTCTTCCCTGGTGCTTTGGCTGCCGAACCAGGTGAACTTCACATCGTTGTCCAGCAGATGCTCTGGATGCTCGACCATGCCATCCGCTGACAGGATTGCCTTTGGCTGTGCCTTGCCCAGTTCAGCCCAGCAGATGCCGACGCCGCCCATGCCGTAGGATTCGATTTTCAGTGCGTCCGCACCCAGCAGTTCCTTTGGCACGGGAAGGAAGCATTCCGCCAAGGCGATGTTGACGCCGTTTGGCTTGAGGACACGGTCTGCCACCATGGTCCACTTGCCGTCTTTTCTCAGGCTGATGCGTGTATGCTGGATGCCATATCCGTCTGGTGCGCAAATGCGTACCTTCATGAATGCGCAGTTGCGCAGATTGCTCAGTTGTTTTTCCAATTGAGCCTTGATGATTGGCAGTTTGTTTGAGAAAACATTTGGCGTGATGCCAGGGCGGTTCACATCCCACTTTTTCTCCAGTGTTTCAATGAGTTGCAGCAGTTCATTGTGGAGTGCCTCAATTTTGTCGAATTGCGCGGGATGCCCGTCCAGTGCATCCTGGTAGAGTTTCTTGAGTTTGTGGGAGATGATCTTCTCATGCACTGCGTAGAGCAGGTCCTCTATGATTCTCTTGCCAAGGTCGGTTTTGACCTGCGGCAGTTTTTCGGAAATGATATTGAATGCGGCGATGTCGAGTTCCTGGCTGGGATAGGGAAGGCCGAAGAAGTCCCTGGTGAAGAGCTTGCCTTCGCTGACGCTGTTGAAGTGGCGCCACAATCCCTGGGTGTAGATAAGTTTAAGCGTGGTACGCAGGATTGCATCGTCCGTCCCAAACAGGCGGCGCACCATTTCGGCGTACGCCTCGTCTTCAGGCATACCGTTGATGAGCAGTCCAGTGAACACATACTGTGGCAGATAGCGCAGCAGGAACGCATCCGATTTTTCCCAGTTGGTGAGGACATAGCCCTTGCAGCTCTTCTGTCCTTCAGCGAACTTCAGGCTGGAAGTCATGTTGCTGAGGATGAATTCTGCAGGAGCGATCACGCAGTCAAGCCCAAGTTTCTCATTAGTGGCGAAGCGGTCCTCCACCGTGCAGTCGAACAGATGGGCCAGATAGAAGCGCACATCCGCTTGGTACTGCCAGTCAAACATGAGTATGTCATTGGGCACCTCGTAGATGGCCTCCCTGTATATCTCGAACATGTCTGACCACATTGCCATGCGCTTGCCAAGTTTTGCAAGAATGTCGTGTATCTTTATAACATGGTCCACGA
>JAFYGL010000684.1 GCA_017543165.1 Victivallales bacterium
ATTTCCGAAGAACGCCACCGGCAAATTGCCTGCTGTGGCGGTGCCATTCTATTTCCCAGAGGCAATGCTTGGCTTTGAACTGGACAGGCCAGAGGAAATCCTGCCCTCATATACTGGCATCACGATGATGGCGCACCTTGTCAGGCGCGGTTATGTGACTGCCAGCGCGGATGCGTACCACCTCACATATCTAAAGTCGAACCTGGAACGGGGCGAGTACCAAAGATGGCCCCAGTGTGGCGAGGCAATCAACAGGGAGCATCCTGAATGGAGCGGCATAGGCAAACTGACGGAGGACACCATGCTGCTGGTCGATGCATTGGCGGAGGACCCCAGGGTGGACCCACAGCGCATCGGCATCGCAGGCCATTCCCTGGGAGGCAAGATGGCATTCTACGCAGGATGCCTTGACGCCCGCATAAAGGCGATTCTTGCCAGTGATTTCGGCATTGGCTGGGACCAGACCAACTGGAACGACACTTGGTACTGGGGAAGCAAGGTGGAATCACTCAAGGCACGCGGCATTGACCATAGCAGCCTGCTTGCCTGCGCCGCGCCAAAGCCATTCTGCCTCCTGGCAGGTCAATTCGACAACGACGACAGCTACGCCATGATGCAGAAGGCGTCTGGCTACGAGAACTGCCAAGACAGGCTGGTCATCTACAACCACGCAACTGGCCACCGCCCGCCAATGGATGTACTAAACAAGGGCTACGATTTCCTGGACAAATGGCTGCGATAAAATACTATGCCATAGAATAGGCAATCTCCATGCTTTTTGCTTTACGTTTTGTCCTCCTTGAGGGTAGGTAAATAAGGAGCCGCGTTAGCGGCGACGGAAGCTAGCCGTGGGTGGAGCGAGCGCCGCAGGCGCGAGCGAAACCCACGGATGCCCCCTCCGGAACATGGAGCCGCGTAGCGGCGAAAGAAGCTTTATGGCAAGGGAGCTGTTCTGCCGCCGCTAACGCGGCTTTAACTTTTGTTTGGCATATCCGTGGGTTTCGCTCGCGCCTGCGGCGCTCGCTCCACCCACGGCTAGCTTCCGCCGCCGCTAACGCGGCTACCTATTTACCTATTCTCATGGAGAACAGAGCCTTCGGCGATTGTGATTTTTATGCCGTCTGGCGCGATGACCTGTGTTTTTTCGCCGCGTTTTTTGCTGATATGGACTGGACCGTGCGGTGTCGGGAAGACGCCCTTGGCATAATCCAAATTTCCCAATTCTGGCTTTACAAGCAGGCTGCCTGCGCCAGGTTCCGCAATGGAGACGCCAAGCACCTTTTCCATAAGGAAGGCAGCTGGGCCGCCAGACCAGCCGTGGCATAGGCTGTGCCTGAGCCCCTTGTAGCAGAAGTTTCCGAAATCCTTGTGCAGATCATCTTTTCCAGGCATGGGGAGCTCGTCGATGGGGCTGGCGTTCTTCACCCAATCCATGTTGAAATCCTCCCAGAAAGTGGTGGCACCATAATCCAGCATGGCGCCCCAATATCTGCGCATGACCTCAAGTGCGCTTTGGACAGGCTGCGCCAGAAGCATATAATAGCCATAGAAAGTGCTTACACCTTCGGTGCAGTTTGTGGTCAATACTTTTGATGCGTCAGTTATGCCCGCAAGCGTCAGCATTGCGGCTGCAGTCTTGTTTCCCTTGCAGTCGGGGACGAATGCCTGCATTCTCTGGCGGATATCCCTGGCGAAATGCGAGTTTTCCATGTCACCAAGAGCCTGGAGCAGCTTTGCCGCCCTGTCGAACATCAGCGCAAAAAGACCGTGCCCGCCTGCCAGCTGTGCTTCTGGATTTTCGCTGGTGGGCCAATCCAGGAAGCATGGCCTTGTGGCACGCCCGTTTTCATCAATCATCCCCGCAAAATGGTGTACCAGGCCCACAAGGTATTCATGCTGCCCGCGCAGGTATTCGATATTGCCTGAATGCCAGTAGAGGTCATATTGGTTTATCACCCACCACAGCGAATATGACATCATTGTATTCATGTAATGCGGCAGCGGCGTCTGGTCCCTCACATAGTCCATGCTGCTGCGTATCAGTGAATAATCATTGAATGTGGCGAGGATTACGCGTATTTCGGGATTGAGGTCGCCAAGCCACACCAGGCGGTCCCGCTTGACGCCATCGTATATGTAGTCCTGCATTGAGAGCTGGACCGTGTAAACCGCAGTTTCGTATATGTCATTTATGCGCTGGTCGCTGCATTCAAAGGCGCCAATGCGAGGCAGGTCGCGATATACGGCCACCGCGATTATGCCAAGCAGGCAGTTGTTTCCCTCTATGCCGTCGATTCTCACGAAGCGGAAGCCAGTAGAACCGAAATCGCGGCTGCCCAGCATTGGCAGCTTGAGGATGTCATCGTGAATACTGTGGTCCTGCGTAGGCGAGGACATGGCCTCGCTCACTGATTCCCCAAAACGCACACGCACAACGCCGTCGCTGTTGCGCCCGCCAGTTGTCAACTTTATGCCGCCAGCAATTTCCTTGCCGAAATCCAGCAGAATCCAGGCGCCTGGCCTGAGCACCTGGTAGTCATTTTCCGTTGCAGTGATGTAACTTTGATAAACAATGCGGTTGAGGAAGAATTCGGGATGCTCGACACCCTCGCTTGCCACCACGCGCACAGGCGGCAGATAATCGCGGACACGCTGGTCCCTGATTGCATTCGTGTATAATGACATTCTCTAAAACTTGGCAAAAATCTAGTGGTAATTGAACTTGAACGAGATTAAAAATACCATAGAACTTGTTTTTTTCAAATTGCTTTTGAATAGTTAGCCAACTGAATATTAATGTGCATTGTCACATAACTTTTCAGCGAATTGGCTTGAATTGTAAAAAAATGGTGTAAGTTATATGCAATTGATTATTGATGTGACAATGCACATAACTTTTCAGTTTGGAAAAATGGAAATTGCTCGCGACAGATATTTGAAGCAACTCATTGCCTCCCAGGGCAATGGACTAATCAAGGTAATTACAGGAATTCGACGTTGCGGCAAGTCATTCCTGCTTAAAGTGCTGTTTAAAAAACACCTGCTTTCCCAAGGGGTGCGCAAAGAAGACATAATGGTGGTGGAATTGGATGCTAAACGGGGCATTCGCTTTCGCAATCCGTTGGTGCTTTCGGAACATGTTGAGGAGTGGCTTCGCGGTGCAACAGGGCAACGTTATCTCTTCATTGACGAAATCCAGATGTCGGATGAGGTAGAAAACCCATACAATCCGAAAGGGAAGGCGATTACATTTTATGATACTTTGAATGACTTTATGCATATTGAGAACCTAGATGTTTATGTGACGGGTTCCAATTCTAGGATGCTATCCTCTGACATCAAGACTGAATTCCGCGGTCGTGGAGACGAGATTCGCCTGCATCCTCTCTCTTTTTCAGAATATTTGTCAGCAGTCAATAAGGATCAACGTGATGCTTTTGAAGACTATATGCGTTTTGGTGGAATGCCATTTTGTCTAAGTCGGCAAGATGATGCCTCTAAGGAGGCCTACCTGCGTTCGTTGTTTAATCTGGTCTATTTCAACGACATTATTGAACGCTGGGAAATCGAGCATCCTGAACTGCTGGAGAGAATCGTGGATTTTATTTGCTCATCGATTGGTTCCTTGACCAATCCCAGCAACATCACGAATGCCTTGCAGGCACAGTTTGGAAAAACTGGGGCAGTTAATACAGTTGCTGCGTATATAGCTCATCTTGAGGATGCCTATCTTTTCTCAAAAGTTAATCGTTATGATGTCAAGGGGAAAAGGTATTTTGATTATCCCTATAAATACTATTGCGAGGATGTTGGATTGCGCAATGCGAGGACGGGCTTCAGGCAGCAGGAACCTACACATATTATCGAGAATATCCTGTACAACGAATTGATTTTGCGGGGATATTCCGTAGATATCGGATATGTGGAATCATTTGAAACCAAAGAGGGAAAACGACAGCGTGTTCCACGTGAAATTGATTTTGTGGTCAATAAGTCTGACCAGCGGGTTTACATACAGTCTGCATACGCTCTTGATACAGATGAAAAGCGCATAAAGGAACTGAAGCCATTTTCTTTGACTGGCGATTCATTCCGCAAGATAATTGTCAGAAATGATATTGGAAAAAGCTGGTATGATGATACAGGTGTCCTGAATGTCAATGTGATTAACTTTTTGCTGGAGCCAGGTCTTTTAATTTGAGTGGATAGTGGACTGTGATTCGTGGTTTGTCAGCAACGAAATGCGGGCAGGCGATAAATCGCCCACAACAGAACAGTCCACAGTCCACTGCCCACTATTATTCCCTGCATTTTGGTGCTGAATTTGCAAAATAATTTGCGTTTTCGGCGCCGAATTTGCAAAATAATTTGCATTTTGAGCATCAATCATCGATTTTGTGTTTGGCAAAAGGAGTTGCCGTGTTATATTCCTCGCCTTGTAAAGGAGTCGAGGCATGAAGATAGAAAGGACAATGTTCAACAAGTTGGTTCGTTGGAAGGATTCACGTGACAGGAAGCCACTGATATTGAATGGCGTCCGCCAATGTGGGAAGACATGGCTTCTCAAGGAGTTCGGCGCGTCAGAGTTCAATGATGTCGTATATTTGAATTTCGAGCGTGATGCAAAACTCTCGTCGTTCTTTGAAGGCTCATACGAACCATCTGCCATTCTGAACAATCTAAGTGCCTACGTTGGACGAAACATAATGCCTGGCAGTACGCTTCTCATCTTTGACGAAATTCAGCGGTGCCCACGTGCGCTTAATTCCCTCAAATACTTTTGCGAGGAGGCACCTGAGTATGCCATAGCCTCAGCGGGTTCTTTGCTCGGCATCTCGCTAGCCTCAAAGGAAGGATTTCCTGTCGGTAAGGTTGATTTGCTTCAATTGACGCCTTGCACATTCTTTGAGTATCTCAAGGCTGTGAATCCTAGAATATGCGAATACATTGCGCATATTCCCCTGGAACCCATTCCAGAAGCCATGGTGGATAAACTTGGCGGGTATCTTAGAGAGTATCTTACTTTTGGCGGCATGCCAGCTGTTGTCTCCGTATTTGTGGAGTCGCATGATATTGAAAAGGCTGAGAAAGAATTGGCAAATGTAATTGTCGCCTATGAATCCGACTTTTCCAAGCACATACCTACCAAAGACATACCGAAACTCTATTTGATATGGAACTCTATTCCCAAGCAGTTCGCCAAAGAAAACCGCAAGTTTATGTTCAATGAAGTCCGTGAAGGCGCAAGGGCAAAAGATTTAGAGGACGCTTTGCAGTGGCTCATTAACGCATCAATGGTCTTGCAGGTGAAAAACGTGGAGACACCTGAGATTCCTTTGAAGGCAAATGAAGACCGCAAGACGTTCAAACTCTATACCTCCGATGTGGGTGTCCTGCGGCGGCTTGCAGGATTGACGCCAGCTACTCTGCTCAACAATTTGGACATCTTCTCGGATTTCAAGGGCAAACTTGCCGAGAACTTTGTTTTGCAGCAGTTGCACGCCCTGGGATTCAATCCTGTCAGTTATTGGACAAATGCAACTGGACGCGCAGAAGTAGATTTTCTTGTACAGGATAACGATTCAGTTATTCCCATCGAGACCAAGTCAGGACTAAACCTAAAGGCGCAGTCACTACACATCTACAGGGAAAAATACCATCCCACCATTGCCGTCAGAACTTCCATGAAAAACCTTA
>JAFYGL010000685.1 GCA_017543165.1 Victivallales bacterium
GCATCAGGTGCACGTGGTCTGACGCGATGTCAATGCTGTTGAGAATATAGCCGAAATCTGCCTGCTTTTCCTCGACAAGTGATTTGAGATGCCCAACAACTTCATCGTGAAGGACTTTCCTGCGCCATTTTGTGCAGAAAAGCACATGATACTGACAGCTGTAGCTAATTGTGCCAAGTGACCTGTAGGTCTTGGCCTGATTGCTGATTTCCATGATTTCCCGATCTCCTTTGTTTTTCGCCCATCATTGAAAAATGGAAAGAGATCCTATAATTTAACGCATAATTTCCAAATTCCCAATCCACACAGGAAATCTCGCCTTGATGACGATTCATCCGACATTATAATATCGTAATGATTGAACATTGATACATCATGGCGACATTCCATGCCAAGGAGGTTTATATTGATAATAATTGGAATAGCGGGCGGAAGCGGATCAGGAAAATCAACGCTGACGGAGCAGTTGCTCCAGGAATATCACGATGCAAATGTCCTGTATCACGACAACTACTACAGGCATCGCCCCGAACTTGATCCCGCGCAACGTGCCAGGCTGAATTTCGACCACCCCGATGCCCTTGAGACCGAACTCCTCATATCTCATCTGCGCGAGCTAAGACGCGGCAATGCCGTGCGCTCTCCTGTATATGATTTCACATGCCATCTGCGCTCGGACAGGGAATTGACAATCACGCCAGGCAGACTGCTCATCGTGGAGGGAATATTGCTGTTCCACTGGAAGGAGCTGCGTGAACTGCTTGACTGGAGGATATTCGTAGATGTGGACGCCGACATCAGGCTGCTCAGGCGCATTCTTCGCGACACTGTGCAAAGAGGACGCAGCCTGGAAGGCATTGCCGAACAATACATCGCAAGCGTCAGGCCAATGCATCTGCAGTTTGTGGAGCCGACAAAACAATACGCAGACCTCTTGGTCAAGGACTGCAAAAATCCTGTGGAATGGAGGACAATTACCTCCAGCGTAGAAATGCTGCTGGCCTCGGAGAATTCAGCTCATTAACAGTGCCATCCACAGGGGCACGGTAACAAGACAGCCGACATGCGTGGTAAGAATTGCCGTGGCGCCAGCCTCGGCATCGGCATCGAACCCAGCGCTGTATGCTGCGGAGGCAATTGAGCAGGGCATCAAGGCAATCAGGTAGCATATCAGGCGCCCTTCTTCAGGTATCGGCATAAAGCGCAGGACCAGAATGCAGAGCGCGGGGATCACGATAAGCCGACAGAAGGCAAGCGTAATGTGAAATGGCTGGAAAATCTTGTCCAATTTCAATGTGGCCATATTGCTGCCTGCAACAATCATGGACACGGCGACCGTTCCCGCCCCCATGCTTCGGCAGGCGCCCAGCAAACCATCGCAAACCATGCCGTAGACTGTCCCATTTGCCGGGCGCAAAAAAGGCATACATTCCACGATTATCCGCAGTGCAATCGCCAGCATGATTGCAAACATCGGCATGCAAAGCGCCTTCTTAAGCTCCCTGAGGGAAAGACTGCCAGTAATGGCGACGATGCCAAGCGTCCAAACTCCGATTTCGCCGCCGACATAGCCCAGCGACATTATGCCCACGCCCTTTTCGCCGTACATTGCCAGCACCAGCGGCAAAGGCATAAACGAAAAATTAAGGAGAGTGCACTGGTAATGGAACATACGGCGTTCCGCGTCTGTCCTCCTTGGGAAGAAGCGCAGCACGACAAATGGCACTGCAAAGCCCACGGCGAATATCAGGAACTCACTTACAGGATAGACCCAGCTGCCAAGCATTTCCTTCAATGTAAAGCCACTGACCAGGGAAGCGAATATCGCGGGAGGATAGATGTAGTTCATAAGCAGGCTGGAAAGCGAACGTGTGCTTTCCGCATTCACCACTCCCTTCCTGCGGGCAATGAAACCAGCGACAATCATCAGCGAAATTGCCGCGACCTTGATAAACATCACAATGAAATTATTCATTTTCCTATTTCAGAAACAAGAACTCAAATAAGCCTAGCAAGGTCTAGTTCTTGTTTATGTTCATGTTCTTCAGCATGATCTGGCCAACGTTAGTGGCGTCAATGGAGAAGCTGAAGGGAGAACTGCCGTTTATGAAACCAGTGTATACAGGCTCGTCATTTACGAACACAATAAGGTTTTTCCTATACGACTTGAATTGGACACGATACCACCCGTTTCCGTCCAGTGCAGCAATTCCGTCTATTGCGCTTCTGCCCCCCTTTGATGAGGCGGAAAAGATAGAATCGCCATTCTGGTTGCAGTACCACAGCAAATCAAGAAAA
>JAFYGL010000686.1 GCA_017543165.1 Victivallales bacterium
GTGGACTGTGAAGAAATTGGGTATCCGCTGATATTGTTGTGCCTGCCAGACGCGGATGGCAGTCACGCGTCCTGACGCGCGGCCAATGGCCGCGCGGAATAGCGTGCCGCGGGGAATAGTGCTTTTCGCCCCGTGCCCCCACAGTCCACAGTCCACAGTCCGCTAGACAAAACTCCAGTTGGCAACGTCAAAGACGCCCTTGTCTGTAATGCGCAGGAACGGGATTACTGGCAGTGGCAGGAATGCGAGTTGCAGGAATGGTGATTCCAGCGGGCAGCCAGTCTTGGCCGCCGCTGCCTGGAGTTGTTCGCTACTGGCATGGACAGTCTTGTAATCCCTGTCTGACATAAGGCCGCCCAAAGGCAACGGCTGGAGCCCGACGACCTGCCCGTCAATTGCCACGGCAAAGCCGCCCTGCGCGTCAATCAGCGCATTGACTGCGCAGGCCATGTCCTGGTCATTCATGCCCACCACGCAGATATTATGGCTGTCATGCCCCACTGTGGAGGCAATCGCGCCTTTTTGCATTTTGAAGCCATGCACGAAGCCCAGCGCCCTGTTTCCGTTTTTGCCATGCCTCTCCAGCACTGCTATTTTTGCAATGTCCCTGTCCGCATCCGCTTTTTTTTCGCCTGCTGGCATATCCAGTTTCAGATAATCCGTCAGCAATGAAAGTTCCCTGATGCCAATAACTGGCATTTCTGTTTTATACGACACAATGCGGAAATCCTCCACCGTGACCTTCTTGCACTTTACGCTGTTGCGGAAAATATCCGTGGAAGGTTCGGGTTTTCTTGATGCGAAGAGTTCATCATTGACCAGACGCCCCTTGCAAATGACCGAGGAGACCTGGCATTTGCCAAAATCCGACAACAGCACGATGTCAGCAAAATATCCAGGAGCCACAAGCCCCTTGTACTTGAGGCTGCGCTGTAGAGCAGGCGAGAAGCATGCGATGCGATAAACGGCAAGTGGATTGCAACCAGCAGCCAGGCATCTGGCCACCATGCCGTCAATGTGCCCATTCTCTGCAATGTCCTTTGGATTGCGGTCGTCTGTGCAGAACGCCAGGAATGGCGCGTTTTCAATGGTAACCAGCGGCATGAGTTCATCCAGATTCCTGGCCACGGAGCCTTCCCTTATGAAAACCGTCATTCCCTTGCGAAACTTCTCCCTGGCCTCCTCCAGCTCATGGCTTTCATGGTCATTGCAAACGCCAGCGGCGATGTACGCGTTCAGATCCTTGCCGTCCAACAATGGGGCATGCCCGTCAATATTGCCATAGAACAACTCAATTTTCGCCAGAACGGAGGGGTCCAGATTAAGCACGCCAGGCACATTCATCAATTCCGCCAGGCCAGCCACACAAGGCTTGCCGACAAAGCCACGCAAATCCTCATAGGTTATGGCAGCGCCTGCGGTCTCCATGTCCGTGGCAGGCACGCAGGAACTCAATGCCACCAGCAGGTCCATACGCATATTGGCGGCGCAATCCAGAAAATACTCCAATGCTGCGGGGCCACAGACGTTGGAGATTTCATGTGGGTCGCAAACAGCAGTAGTGGTGCCGTGCGGCAAGACGCAGCGCTCGAATTCGTAAGGTGTGATAAGGGATGATTCCACATGGACATGCGCGTCCATGAAGCCAGGCACGGCAGTCATTCCGCTGCAATCCAAACCGCCCAGCCCTCGTAGTTTTCACCGATGCCCACAATCCTGTCGCCGCAGATGGCGATATCGCCCTGTATGAACGAGCCATCCGCCAGATTGAAAATCCTGGCCTTCTTCAGTACCAGGTCTGCCGTTTCCAGGCCACGTGCCTGGCGTATGCACTTTGCAATAAACTCCGCTGTAGGCATGATATTAGCATTCCTTCTTCTGCCCTGGCACAAGTATCAGGAACAGCATACTGAACACACAAAGCAGGAAATACATTATGAACATGAAATGGTAATGGGAGAACTCCACGCCGAACACAGTCCATTTCGGAGCAAGAGCGCCGCTTGCAAGCAGCAAAGTGGCGCCCAGGGTGCTGATTACGCCGCCAATGCTCTGCATTACCGCGCAGAAGGACATTGCCACCACACGGTTGTTCTGCGGCGCAAGTTCAATCGTCCGCATGGAGGAAAGGCACATGAGATGCGCGTATGCCAGGCCACTGACAAAAAACACAACTCCCATCATAAGGGCGCTGTGTGCTCCATCGGGACGCACGAAAAGCACAAAGAACGACACCAGCACCAGCAGCAGATGCGTCAAGGCCTGGTAGCGGAGGATATTGAACA
>JAFYGL010000687.1 GCA_017543165.1 Victivallales bacterium
CACAAGACTGCGCGCCAGCTGTGAACGGCCCACTTTTCGGAAGCTGCTCGAGTAGCACGACGGCGATATCAGAAAATCAACGTATGGGGAATCCAGAATTTCGTCAGTCACCAGCTGCCAGCCGTTGGGGGTGTAGCTCTGGCCGAAGAAGTAGCCGCAGTAGTTGCCGACAAGCTTGCGGCCTTTGCAGCCCTCCTTCGCAGCCTTGTTCATGGACAGCAGCAAATCGCGGATGGAGCGCTGCATGCATTCGAGAAAATCGATTTCCCACGCGTTTCGCGGGTCGCGCAGCACCGTGCCTTCAATGTACTGCAGGCGGACTTCCACTGGCGGCGGCGTGGCGTTCTTGAAGGTGACTTTTGGCTGCTTCCATGCCTTGCGGAGCTGTTCGACATCTCCGTTGTACTTTTTATGCAGATATTTGCGGAAGTAGTTCGTCATGGCGGGACCGACGTCTGGCATCGCGTTCTTCATGCCGAAATGGATCCATTCCGAATATACGCCGTCGCCGATCCTGTATCCGAAAATGTGCTTTGCGTAAGGGGTTCCCTCAATGTATTCGACAAGTTTGCGGACGGTTTCGCTGGATTCCTTGCGCCAGCGTTCCGAGCCGAAGGAGTGGCAGACATAGTTGCCGATGCAGTCGCCAGTGGGAGTATTTTTGTCTATCACCGCATACTTTATTTGTTCTTCAGGATGCTGGTCATGCCACCATGCAGGTCCATGGCAAAATGTTATGGCAAAGATGAAACGCGCCTCTGGAGCGAGGGTGAAAGCCTTTTTCAGCGAGTTCTCCAAGGCATTGTAATCGTATTGGTTGGGTCCTTTCCAGAACTCAACCGCCTCGATGCCGAAAGACATCAGCTTTATGTCCGCATCAATGAATCCACGGACTGCAGCGGTGAAATCCGCGTGGTCGTAGTGCCCGTCCGTGCTGTAGTTATACAGGACTGGCGGGTAGAGCTCTTTCCCTATTTTGAAAAAAGGCGCCCCTTTTTGATAGACGATTTCAACCGATTCATTCGGCATTTTGGCAAGGTCCTCGCGGATTCCCGCAAAAATAGTCAATGCCGAAACGCAAAGGAACAAAAAGAGCTTACGCATGGGTACCTCCGTTAAAGGGAAAATAGAGAGCCACTCTGTTCATGAATCATCACGATTGACTATGTTTGAAGAGGTTATGTAAAGGACAACTAATGCGGAACGTTTTCCTGCACAGCCTCAGCCTCCATACGGAATGTCTCGCAGTTTTCAGGAATGTAGCTGTGTTCGGAGCCCTGATGCCAGACGATGGACTTCTTGCACTTCAGATTATTGTACATGATTGCGACGCCCGAGGGCGGACATGCGTAGTCGCCAAGGCCTGCGCGCGGGATTTCAACAGGGCAATGTATTCGCTTCGCCATGTTCATGCAGTCGTAATAGTCCAATGCGCGGGTATAGGCTGGACGAAAAGTGCTGTCAAGGCGTTTGTAGTTTTCATGCCCGCCGATGTCGCAGCACCACGGGATTTCCGCTTTCACCAAAGAGACATCGGAATCCAGCGCCCCCGCCCAGATTGCCTGAAGGCCGCCCTGGCTCCCGCCGTATGCTTGCAGGTCTTTGCCGTTCCAGGCCTTGAGCGTCTTCAGATATTGCAACGCACGCACAAGTCGCAGAGCCATTCCATTGAAATAGGTGATTTCGGGATCCTCATTGACCTCCTTGCTGAAAGCGTATTTTTCGCCATTCTCCTTTATCATGGCATTGAATGCGGCGTAGTATTTTTCGTCGCGCTGGTATTCCACGCCATGTGCGTTCAGGGTGAAGGTGATTTTGTCTGGAGCCCCCCTGCCAGAAAGCTTGCCTGGTCTGTATTTGGGAGGCCCATAACCGTGCAAGTTTATGATGACAGGATATTTCCTGCCTTCCTCTGCCCCAAGGGGAATTGTCAGGATTCCGATTGCAGGACGAGGCCCCGTGCAAAGGATACGCGCCACATATACCATTGCGACATCGCTCCTGTTGATTTCCGTCAGTTCTGCAATGACTGGCACCTTGTCGAGGCGCGCCTTCTGCCTTGCCCAGAATTCATCGAAATCCTTCGGTTCAGGCGTCGATGTCAGCAATTCGGGATGCACGGCGGCGCCGCCATCGAAAAACCAATCACGCCAATCATTGCTTTTCAGATATTTGCCGTCGGCCTG
>JAFYGL010000688.1 GCA_017543165.1 Victivallales bacterium
AGGAGCTGCAAGGCGCGAGCATCCAGTAGAAGCGTATGCGGCATTTGCCCTTTGGCTCGGTTTTGACGCGCTTTGCGGAGACAAGCCTTCTGCCGTCGAATTCCGCCGAATACCATGCCAGCAGATTGCCCTCGCCTTTGCTCTTTTCGCCTGGCTGCAACACCTCGAAGCACAGTTTCTTCTCCTTGTAGCGGTCGTCCTTGGTGACCAGGCCGCCAGCCGCCCCCGAAGGCCAGCGGTCCTCGTCATACAGCCAGGCGTTCATTCCGTTTTTCTTCGCCTCGTCAATGCAGGCGCGAATGCACTTGAACCAGTCTTTGCCCAAGTATTCGGTGTCAAGGCCCACGCGCGAATGCATGAAGAAGCCGCCAAGACCCATTTTCTTCATAAGTCGGATCTGGCGCCTCAATTCAGCTGGCTCCAATTTTGCGTTCCACGCCCAGAATGGAGCCGCCCTGAATTCCACGCCTGGCTTTGAAAAACTGCTGAACAAATCCATAGAATCTCCTCCAGAGTTGAATTTTTCACTGCAAAAACAGCCTTACTTTATTCTAGCTTTATTTCAACGCAAGGGAGATAATATGATTTTACCAAAACGCGATGTTTCCCATGTGGGCAAGCAAATGTTCATGTGCGCAGCCATTGGCCGCGCACTCAGGACGCAGGATTTTCTTGAGGCCATTATATCGGCACATCCTGAAGCGACTGAAAGTCACACGCACATGATCATAACCTGCCCACATGGGGAACATAGCTTATCCAAAAGGGACATAAGGGAGAAAAAGGAAGGGAGCAAGCATGTTTTTTGCATCAGGACATTGCATATGCTAATTTAAAAATTATAGTCACATGAAAATTGATTTTCAAAATCAGAATAATCCAAGGAAAAGAGATCATGAAAAAGAGATTTACTTTGATTGAGTTGCTGGTTGTAATCGCGATTATAGCGATTCTGGCGGCAATGCTTTTGCCTGCGCTTAGCAAGGCCAGAGAGAAGGCGCGTGCAATTTCCTGCGTGAACAATCTCAAGACAATTATGCTCAATGCGCTTATGTACACGGAGGATCACGATGGTGTGTTCTGCGGATTATACACCAGTCTGACGTGGCAGCACCCAAAGGACAATCAGTCGTGCGCCGACATTTGGATCGGCAGGTTGATCGAATATTCAGGAGGCTCCATGGACGGAAAGGAATTCTCCTGCCCCTCCACCGTCGCGGGAGACATAGTGGGCGGCAATTATAACGTAACAAAATCAGGGCTGGATAATAGCAGTTCACCATGGAAAAACGGTTGCCAATATTCGCGTTATGGTATGAACAGGTTCATCAACTCCGCTTACGGCAGCCGCGGCTGCGACAGAAGGCTGTCCAAAGTGCTGAATCCATCCACGGCAATGCTTATAGCGGAAGGGTACTGCAACAGATACCAGGACAAGCCAAACGAGGAGACGCGCGGCTACTATGCCTCATATCTGGATGGCTTCGCCACCAGCACGAATGGCTATTGGAATGTGACTTGGGGCATACACAATGGCAACTTGAGCGTAGCCTTTCCAGACGGGCATGTTGAGCAGCCTTCAGGAGGTGTAGGCAGTGACAAGACAACATACACCAATGGCTACAGCCCCCACCAGGTCGGCCTTGCTGGAAAATACACCTATAATTTCGACAGATAGTTCTGCTCTTACGGTATTCATCAAAAGCACAAAGTGTCATCGTTAATCCTTAGAAGTAAGCAGATTGGCATTTTGTGCTTTTAGTGCATTATGTGCTTTGCATATAAAAACGGCTTAAAATGTCCCAGGAGAAAATTGTAATGAAGCGTTGCTTATTTGCGTTGTTTGCTGCAATTGGATTATTTTCACTTGCCGCTGAGAAGTTGAACATTTCATTCACTGGCCCGCAGAAATGCACTGTGGCCGGCAAGGAGATTGCCATTAACGGAACGTTCACCGAAGACAAGTACATGGCCATCGGGCTGGACGGCGTTTCGTTCCCAGGTGCGGCATTGGTCGGCAACGACAAAGGCTCGATTTTCTTCGGCTTCAAAATTGGCGAAATGCAGCCGCCAATCTCTGGCGTTCAGCGTGTGCTGCTGGCATTGCGCACCGGCAGTATGCTGACAGTCGGCTTCAACTACTACAGCAAAAAGGATTTGCAATTTGTCTTCACGGAAAAGGGCACCTCGGGAATCGTGTTCGCATTCCCCGAAAGACTGAAGGAGGGACAGGACTACAATGTTGGCTGCACGTGGGACGGAACAGTGGTGCGCATATACTTGGAGGGCAAAGTCATCGCCGAAAGGGAACAGCCAAAGTCATTGAAGGGCATTGTCCGCAACCTGAATATCGGACCCTACAAGGATGGCTGGTTTGCGCCAAGGAAGTGGGCGAACGACACATACGTGAAATATATTCGCGTATATGATGAGGCACTGACGCCAGACGAGGTTGCCAAGCAGTTCAATGTGTCGTTCAAGGACTTGGAGAAGACGCACCCGCAGTTCCTGTCAATTCCCAAAGTGCCTGATGGAATGGAAGCACCAGCCAACGACGGCAAGCTGAAAGAGCCAGTCTGGAACCTCGCAGCCTCGATGCCTCGCCTCGTGGATTTGAACTTCCCTGAGAAATCAGGTCAGATACCGCCGAACATCTTCAAACTGCTCTATGACAAGCAGAACATATACATCGGCTTCTCAACAATCTTCCCCACAGGTTCCCCCCTGCAGGAAGGTGAACTGCGCACAGAAAAGAAGGAGCCGACAGCCTGGGCAAATGAATCATTCGAATTCTATCTCCGCTACAAAGGCAAAACCTTCCACTTTGTCGGAAATGTGGCAGGCGGCTATATGGAACGCAGAAACAGAGACCAGGAATGGAACGGCAAATGGACATACACAAGCACAAAGGAGA
>JAFYGL010000689.1 GCA_017543165.1 Victivallales bacterium
CATATTACGGACGACAAGGGCTTGAGGTCAAGTCCTTGTCGTCGTTTTTTGTTTTTCGCTCTGTTCCCAAAGAGGCTTTTTTGTGGAACAGAGCGAATAAAAAATATACATGCCTTTAAGATAAGCACTGGATAGTTGCTTTTCACGTCCGTTTTTTCATAGAGGCCAGAGGCGGATGGCATTCCTGCGCCAGGGCGCGGGGAACAACCGCATATTTGCTTGAAAAATGAAGAATTTCATATAAATTCTCCAAAATTTTTTTCTTCTATTAATATATTGAACATAAACAATGGCGGATACCACAAATAGAAACGTCCAGTTTACGCAGGTAATAACGCCTACGGACACAACTCCTACCAACACGTCCACCAATTTTGCCCCGAAAGGTGCGCGTAAACTCATCAAGGACAGTGACGTATCGACGCAGCCCGTCATGTTCACAGTGAATCCCTCTCTGGAATTCAGGCGCAAGCTGGAATATACCGACAAGCGCTACAAGCGCCTCAAGTTGATGGCCACTGGCGGTTACGGGCGCATCTTCATGGTGGAGGACAATGTTCTGGGGAGAAAGGCCGTCGTCAAATCCCTCAAGGAGGACCTTCTTGAGCATCCTGACATAGTGAGGAAATTCCTTACCGAGGCGAAACTCAACGCGCAGCTGGACCATCCATCCATTGTGACAGTTTTCAGCCTGGACACCGATTCGTCCGACGGGTTGCACATGGCAATGCAGCTTATCAATGGCATCACCCTGAAAGAATATCTTGCCCGTACATTGGAAGAGCACCAGAAGAACAATTGGAGCAATGCGCAGACGACGCGGCTGCTTCAGGAACGACTGGAGATGTTCCTCCATATCTGCGATGCAATCGACTACAGCCACAGCAAGGGCATAATCCACTGCGACATCAAGCCTGACAATGTGATGATAGGCCGCTATGGCGAGGTCTATGTGATGGACTGGGGAATTGCCGCCGCCGATGGCTGCAACAGAAAGGCAAACCTGGATGGAACTCCCTCATACATGCCTCCAGAGACATTGCGGGATGGCGTCACGAACAAGCAGACCGATGTTTTTGCCCTGGGAATGATGCTGAACGAAGTGGTGACATTGCGTCCCCCGCTCCAGGGCGAGACGCCCCAGGAAATAGCCAAGAGAATATACAAGGGAGACTTTGAACCATCCACCTCCATATTGCCAGGCAAGAAGATACCAGCTCCATTGCGCGCCATAATAGAAAAGGCCAGGAACGTGGATCCTGAAGTCCGTTATAAAAAAGTCAAGGATTTGGCGGATGATATCAGGCATTTCCTCTTTGACCAGGAGGTAAAGGCCTATCCTGACACATGGCTGATGAAATTGTCCCGCATTTTGTACAGGTACCGTGTTGCCACGACGATAGCGGTGCTGTGCCTGGTGCTGTGCATGTTCGTCTTGCTTGTCATGCATCTTGCCTCGTCCATAAAGGAAGGCCGTGAGCGTTCTCTTGAAGTGAATGAGCGCAACAACATGTACAGGACCAGTGAGAATTTCTCCAGGATTTTCACGCTGGTGCAGGCATTGGGCGAAAATTTGAGTCTGGCATTGGGCACTGAATATGAACAGCCCAGCACAGAACAGAAGGACATACTCTACTATGTCAACGAAGATTACGCGCCAACTTCCAGCAATCAGCCTGAAAAGATGCTGAGCACCACGTTCTTCAAGTATCCTGTGAGTGTCAATTCCGGGACGTTTTTCATGCCAGAGGGGTTTTCTGAACAGGCGTTCATGACGTGGGTGCAGCGTTTCAAGTCACTCAATGCCATGCATGCCTCGCATTTTCTCAGCAATGTCATGATGGATGATGAAAAGGTTTTTTCCAGAAAGGAGAATCTGCGTTTCTTTGTCAAGAAAGGACCTCTTTTGAGGCGGTTTACATACATACTTGATAATGGTCTGGTGTTCAGGTACCCTGGCACGTATGAGGAGGGTGTTTCCAGCGAAAGCGATTTCATGGACGAATGGATAGAGCAGCAAATGGAAAAGTCCGACGGCTTCAGGAAATTCGTCTGGACTTCGCCGCACCCTGACCCAGAAGGGCATATTGTGATTTCATGCTGGCTGCCAATTCTGGACATCAGCGGTGAAAGACTTGGGCTTATATGCCTGGACATCTGCTATCACAAGCTGATTGAGAGCATAGAGGAACAGGCCAGAAAGGAGGCATACCAGGCCGAATACTACCTTGTGGACAATAGAGGCAATGTCATATACAAGAGCGACAAGAACAGAGTGCCCGATGAGGAACTCCATGTGACAAAGTTTGATGTCATGAAATTCGAATATCCACAGATTCTGGACAAAATACGCTCAACCGTGCATTCTCAATTCAAGATAAAAACAAAGAATGCCGCATTGAGGGTGGCATGGTCTCGCCTCAAGCATACGGACTGGCTCATTATCAGAATCTTGCCTGAAAACAGATTCACCTGGGTCGATACACTGGACAGCGTGGAAGCAAACGAATCCTACAACAAGGTAGGCGACAAATACGGCAGAGAAAAATAGTGGACAGTGGACTGTGGACTGTGGTGTTCGCGGGACACGCTATTCCGCGCGGCCATTGGCCGCGCGTCAGGACGCGTGACCGCCATACGCGCCTGGCAGGCACAACACTATCCCCCAGTCTCCTCACAGTCCACAGTCCACAGTCCACAGTACACAGTCCACAGACCACTATTTTGTCCTGCCTGTCATCATTTCGGCCCATTGACGGAGCATATCCCTGGGTTGTGTCTGCGGGAATTGCTCCAGTATTTCCAAGGCGTCCTTGACGAATGATTGTGCCATTGCCTGGCAACGTGTAAGTGCGCCGCTTTTCTTCACGCAATTGGCGGCGAATTCCAGGTCCAGCGGCGACAGGAATTTGTTTCCCAGCAATGCCATGAGTCTGGTTTTGTCTCCAGGGTTGAGAGAATGCAGTGTATCCAGCATTATAAGCGTCCTTTTGCCTTCGCGGATATCCGAGCCGATAGGTTTGCCGAACACTTTTTCATCGCCGAAGATGCCCAGCACATCGTCCTGCAACTGGAATGCAAGCCCGCAGCACACGGCGAATTCGCCTAGAAGGTGCGCTTCTTTGTTTTGAGTAAGTGGGGTGCCATTTCCAAGTACTGCGCCCGCCTTTGCGCAGAAAGCCAGAAGCGAGCCAGTCTTGAGGCGCATCATTTCAAGAATTTTGTCAGTTGTTATATTTTGCCATGGTGTATGGCTGAGGCGTATGTCCAGTTGTTCTCCTGAGAGCAGTTCAGGATTTAGTGTCGAGTTCATTTCCTTTGCAAGAATCAGGAGCAATTCCTGTTTTGCGTCTGCGCGGAGCAGCATGTCCACCGCAAAGCCATGGAGCAGGTCACCGCCCAGGATTGCCAGGGCCTTGCCGTATGAGGCGGCCTCCTCTTGCCCAAGACCAAGTTCCGCCTGCCCCAATTTCGCGGCGGATACATGTGCTGTGTCCCTGCCTCTGCGCATTGCGTCATGGTCAATTATGTCATCGTGTATCAATGTCCAGGTATGGAACATTTCCACTGCTGCCGCCGCGCAGCGTACGCTTTCCTCCTTGCCGCCGCAAATCAGGGCGCACAATGTAAGCAGGGCAGGGCGAAGTGCCTTCCCTGGCTTTGTGAAATATGACTTGGCGGTTTCCGACAGATGCTTGTCGCTTGTAAAGCGGTCATTTATGAAATACTTGAAAATCGTGGAATAGGTCGCGTCCGAAGTGCTTTTCAAAAATGAATGGAAATCGTTGCTCATGTTTTGATTTTCCGCTTTTTGTGTTATGTTACGTGGAAATTTGCCATAATATAATTAATTACGCAAATAGGAGTAGTGGATAATGACGGATGAATTGAAAAAAAATCTCAGCGAAGTGCTTGAACAGGTAGGGCAGATGCATCTGCTCAAGTATTGGGATAGTTTGAATGATGCGCAGAGAGAGCACCTTGCCGCGCAGATAAAGGCCATTGACTGGCCAAGGGTGCTTGAGTGGCTTCATACTGCTGAAGGCGGCATATCCAAGGAGAGCCTTGCCCGTCTAGTGCCTGCTCCGTACAAGCCTGCGGTCCCAGCCAGCCAGGAGGACAAGGCATTGTATGCGAAGGCGCGTGAAAAGGGCGAGGCAATGCTGGCGGCTGGGCAGGTGGCCGCGTTCACAGTTGCAGGCGGGCAGGGCACCAGGCTGGGCTATGACGGCCCCAAGGGAACCTATCCCGTCACGCAGCTCAAGCACAAGTCATTGTTCCAGGTGTTTGCCGAAGGCATATTGCGCACCCAGAAAAAATACGGCACTTGCATTCCATGGTACATAATGACCAGCAACATCAACGACAGCGCCACCAGGGCATTCTTTGCGGACAATGCATATTTCGGCCTGAAACCAGAGCAGCTCATGTTCTTCTCCCAGGGCATGCTGCCTGCTTTTGACCTTGCTACAGGCAAGGCTTTGCTGGAGGCACCTGATTCACTGGCATTGAGCCCCAATGGCCATGGCGGCAGCTTCGAGGCTCTGCGCAGTTCTGGCGCATTGGATGACATGGCGGCGAAGGGCATAAGCACCATCTCATACTGGCAGGTGGACAATCCATTGATCAAGCAGTTTGACACTTTGTTCATTGGACTGCACAGCCTCCTTGGCTCGGACATGAGCAGCAAGGCGCTTCTCAAGCGGGACGCCAAGGAAAAACTGGGCCATTTCTGCCTGCTGGACGGACGCCTCACCATCATTGAATACAGCGACATGCCCGATGAACTTCTCTACAGGAAGGATGATGCTGGCCTCCTGGCATTCAGGGCGGGCAGCCCCGCAATACACACGATTTCCAGGTCCTTCATTGAACGGCTGACCGCCACCAAGCTGGAGCTCCAGCCACACAAGGCCTCCAAGAAGGTAAAGCACTTGAATGAGAATGGCGAATTGGTTTCACCAGACAAGCCAAATGCCGTAAAACTGGAGTTCTTCCTCTTTGATGCATTGCCTCTTGCGAGCAATCCTCTGATTCTTGAAGGCGACAGGCAGGATGAATTCGCGCCTGTAAAAAATGCTGAAGGCGATGATTCGCCAGAATCAAGCCGCAGGTATATGCTGGACAAGGCGGTGCGCATGCTGCGCCAGGCGGGCGTGGATGTCCCTCTCAAGGCGGATGGCAGCCCAGATGCCGTGATTGAATTGTCCCCAGCCATATTTGGCGATGCGGATGATGTGAAGGCGCATCTTGACATGATACCTGAAATCAAGCCTGGTTCAGAACTGTACATTGGTTGAGCAATATGCCTTCGGAAGAAAGAGCGCACAACCGCCTGCTGGACTGGATGCTGTCCATCATGTTCCCGATTTTGCTGGGGACTGTCGGGCATCTTTCCAATGCGGGGTCGCGCCGTCTTGCCAGTTTTTGCGCAATGATGTTCCGCGCCTTCAATTGGGGCGGGATGAAGTTGATTCGTGCCAATATTGCGGTTGCGTTTCCTGAATTGAGCAAGAAGGGACGCAATTCACTGGCAAAGAAGAATGTGTTCAACTGCGTATGGAATTGGATTGACTTCATCAGGCTTTTGAAGCATCCAGAGCGTTCAGGTGATTTCCTTGAGAAGATAAGCGTACCAGAGGATTTGACCTATCCTTGCATTGTGTGCATACCTCACATCGGCAGCTGGGAACTGTTTGCACAAGGCATTCCTCATCACATCCAGGGCGGGGCCGCTGCCGTGGCCGCGCTGTTCCCTTATCCAAAACTCAATGAGATACTTGAACGTTCACGGACCATCAACGGGCTGGAGATAATACCAAGGGAAGGCGCCGTGCGTGGAGTGTTTGCGGCTCTGCGGAGAAACGTCAATGTGGGAATACTCATTGACCAGAACCTGAGCCCCAGACATGGCGGTGTGTTTGTGGATTTCTTCGGGCTGCCAGTCCCTACCAGCCCTCTTCCTGCGCTTGCCGCAGTGAGGCGTGGCGTCGCTTTGACAAGCGGCGCCTGCATCAGAGGCGAAAACGGCAGATTCAGCATCGTGATAAGGAATCTTGGCAAGCCAGGGGCGGAGGAGACTGTCCAGCAGATAACGCAGCGCATCATTTCCGCCAATGAGCAGATGATACGGGAATGGCCAGAACAGTACACCTGGCTGTACAAGCGCTGGTTCTATACTCCAGTTGACCTGGCTCCAGAACTTGCGGCGCACTTGCCGTTCTACGCCAAAGCCCCGAAATACTCCCTTTCCGACAACGTGGAACCACGAAAAACCAAAGTTGTAGAAGAATAGTTCTGTGCGCGGCGATACCATCGCTGCGTTTAGTAGCCATTGCCCAAAAAGCGGGGCGATGGTATCGCCCCGCACAGAACTCACACCATGATGGATATCATAAAAATCAACAATCTTCGAGTGAATGCGGTCATTGGCTGCAATGCCGACGAACGCGTCAGGACCCAGGAAATTTTCATTACAGTTTCCATTGCCATCGACACATGGAACGCCGCGGCGACGGACGACCTCCGCAATACGCTGGACTATGACCAGTTGGCGAGGCGCATAACCGCAATGGCGGAGCATTCCGAGTTTATGCTGGTGGAAACATTGGCGCAGCATGTGGCGGACATCGTCCTGGAGGACGGGCGTGTCCAAAGCGTTACAGTTTCTGTTGTAAAGCCAGGCGCATTGCCCAACGCCGCCTCGGCTGAAGTAATCATAACCAGGGATAACAAGCAATCATGAAGACCATTGGCATTGACATTGGAACCACGGCTGTTAAGGCCTGCATGTTTGACGAGGAAGGCGCAATGCTTGGTTGCGCCCATGCGGAATACACTCTTGAGACTCCAGAACCTGACATTGTGGAGCTGCCGCCAGAGGAATACTGGATTGCAGTGCAAAAGGCTCTTTCCGCATTGCCAAATGAAAAGTACGATGCTGTGGCGATAACTGGCCAGGCTGAGACGCTGATTACACTGGACGCACAGGGAGTCCCCACAGGCAAGGCGATTGTGTGGCTGGACAATCGGGCGAAGGACGAGGCCCAGGAGATGACCGCCCATTTCGGTTTGGAACGGCTGTTCCGTCTTTCTGGGCAGACAGAGGTGCTCCCTTGCTTCCCCGCGCCAAAAATCATGTGGTTGAAAAGGCACCAGCCAGAACGTTTCGCCAGGACCAGAAAATACCTCATGGTTGAGGACTACATTGGCTGGCGCCTGTCTGGCGTGTTCGCCACTTGTCGCGGGCTTATGCCCTCCAGCATCTACTATGACATGCGCACTGGCGCATACGATGCAGAAATCCTGGATTATCTTGGAATCGCGGAGGACATGCTGCCACGCCTGGCTTCCCCTGGCGAGACTGTGGCTGAATACAATGGCGTGCGCCTGGTGGCTGCGCCAATCGACCACGTGTGCGGCAACTATGGCGCTGGCGGCTCCATCACAGAAACCACAGGCTGCTCCCTGGCAGTGTGCGCCACATCCAATGGATTGGTCTATGACGAGAAGATGCGCGTCTCCACATATTGCGGTGCATCGGACGAGACATTCGCGCTGCTGCCGTGGGCACCGACCGCAGGCATGCTGCTGCGGCATTTCAGGGACCATTTTTCTGGCGGGCTGACATACGATGAACTGGGCGAAATGGCTGCCACCGTGCCACCAGGCGCCGAGGGGCTTATCATCCTCCCCCATTGCGCTGGCGCAGTGTCGCCAGTCACGAATCCCAATGCCAGAGGGGCTGCATGGGGCATTACGCTTGCGCATACCAAGGCGCACTGGGCCAGGGCCATCATGGAATCCATTGCGTTCCTGCTGCGGGACAAGGTGGAGGCCCTGAGGGACATTGGCTGCACTGCCGATGCCATGTCCTCTCTAGGCGGCGCCGCGTCCAGCAAGGTATGGCTTCAGATTAAGGCGGATGTGCTTCAGGTGCCAGTGTCCGTGCCAGAATGCCCCGAAGTCACTAGCCTGGGCGCCGCCATGCTGGCAAAAGGCGGCGATTGCAGCGCTATGAGGCGTACCGCACGCACCATCATGCCAGGCAAGCCAGCATACGAGGAGGCCTTCGCCATGTACAGGCAACTAAACTCACTGCTGCTTCCTACGTTCAAATAAGGAAGAACTCCCTCTTTAACGCAGAGGCTAGCCTCTGCGTTAAAGAGAGGGCAGGACATGCTACTTGGCGATTATCAACCTTGCGCCGTGGCGTGGGAGAAGCATTTTCAAGAGCGAGGTTTTGCCCAGGTCTCGCCCTGCCCAAGGATCCCTGATTTCCATTTCGCATTGGAAGTCAAACTCGTATGGTTGTGGCGTATTGGACAGGTTGAGGAAGCCGTATGCGGCCCTGCCGTCGGGCAGTTGTTTGCGGTAAACGCGAATCTCTCGTTGGACATCGCCCCCATCGCCCCAGGCGATTTCATTTCTTATCATCACGGTTCGTCCTTCCACTGACTGGTTTATTGCAAGCAGTTCCTCGTTGGAGAAAAGGTCCAGGGTGAAGTCGTCAATTTCATCGAAATTGCAGCTAAGTTGTATCGGGCTAGAGAGCAGGCACCAGGCGGAGAAGCAGAATATCTTCTCATCCCGTGTGATTTCCGACTTGAAGGCGTAGGGATGGACGGGGCCGATGGCAAGCATGTCCAAATCATACCAGCTGCCTGGCTCGGTGTGTGGAAGCCATGCGTCGGATGTGCGCAAGGTTGCATC
>JAFYGL010000690.1 GCA_017543165.1 Victivallales bacterium
CTTCCAGCAAGCCAGAATGTGTTGTCCCTGTACCATTTCGGCGTGTCCTTTCGTGGCAGTTCCTTCACAAACCAATCAGCCTTCTTACTGAGGAAATCCTTGTATATCTGGCCCGCCTCAAACCAATCGCCCCTGTAGGACTGCAGCACGGCGACGCCAGGGCTCTTCCAGGAATTACCGCCTTTTGCACCCGCCTCGTATGGCACGTTGTTGCTCCATTCATAGCGCAATGTGCCATTGCGCCCGTTCACGCTGTGGGTTCTGAAAGCGCCGTCCGTGCCTTCCAGCGCGGCATATACGCCATTCCCCGACTCGTCAAAATAGCCGATGAACTGCATTGCCGAGCGTGCGGACGGGTAGTTGCCTGAAACGCCAAGGGCCGTAGTGGGCGACTTGTAAAGCACGCCGGAAAACAAGGGGAACACCAGCTGGTCGTTCTTGCCAGGCAACTTTGTTATGGAGAACTGCGGGAATTCCACCGTGCCCAGAAGACGCCCAGCATCCAGGTTTTCCACTTGCAAATCCATCTCAGTCCTCGCGCCGCTGAAGCGTATTCTGGAGGTGCAGGTGAATGCCCCTGGCTTCTTCCATACAGCGTTGAAAACATACGCCACGTCCTGCTTTATGGGATCGCTGACTTCAAGTGCTACGTCCCCGTCGTAGTTGCGTACGCGCCTTCCACCATGCCGCAAAGACCAGCCCAATGGGCGCATCCCCGTGATCTCCCGCTTTCCTATTGAATCAAAAATGCCAATTACAGGAGAAATGCCGTGCACCTTGCCAAGTGCCATGAACAGCCCATGCCCCTCCGCCACCAGCAGTCTGAAATGGTTCTGCGCCTTGTTCCACTCCTGGGCCAATTTCTCCAAGTCCAAATCCTGCTTCAAAGCCCCATTCTTGCAAAGGTCCGCTATGATTTTCTGGTCATAGCCAGTAGCCGCCGCCCTCTCCAGGCAGGAAAGCAGCCATTTGGCACTGGCGCCTTTTGCGTTCTTCAGCGCATCGGCAAGCGCAGTCTTAAGCGGCTCGCCAATTTCATGCTGCCCCTCTGGCAATGCCTTGACCTGCGGCGACAAAGAGGCCATCTTTGCGATTTCCGCCTCGCTCAATGTGCGCATGTACATTGCGGCAGAGGCAATGTCGCCGCAGAAACCATAGTCGCCGACTGTGCCATTGCCAAGAAACACTGGCTCATCCGTGCATATCGGCTCCGCATAAAGGAAAAACTTGCGGGCCTGCAACTCCCCATTGCAATATATGTTGGCATAATAACCTACGTTGCCCTGTGCCTTTTCATTGACACGCTCAAATGTGAATGCCAGATGGCACCATTGCCCTGTTTCGGGAAAAGCCCCCTCCACCACAGCCTTGTTCCAGTTGACGCCGTTTGCCTGGTTCACGCAAAAACTCATGTTGAACATGTTTCCAGTGCGGCCGAAGAACCATACGCCTGGCTTGCAGGCGACGATTGCATTGTCGTTGTCCTTCAATGTGCCGCTTCTCTGCCTCACAACCGCAGTAAATGTGAAGCCGCTCTCGCGTATGTTCATGCCCTGGGAATTCCTAACCTTGGCCTGCGTACCAGGCTCGGCAACCTTAATCATCTCCATTGGCTTGTAGTCTGCAAGCTTGTTGGGCGCGCCATCCAGCGATATCATGCCATCCTTGTGGCTTATCCCCTTGCCATACTCGATTTTCTCAATGTCCCCAGGCTTTGAAAAATCAAGATTGATTTCCTGAAGATGCGCCCTGAAAACCAGACGCATGCGAAGTTCACCCTTGAAACCACTGAAAAATTTGCTTTCCTTCTTGAACACCTTGCCGCCATCCACACTTATGGTGCTGCTGGCATTGTCAGCGTCCGTATCCATGGCGACATACACGAAATCGTCATTGGTGGCAGATTTCACCTTGTGCAGCTCCACCACGGCAAGGCCCTTGTCGGACTTGAGCCATTCCAGCGGGAATTCTATTTCCGCCCACTGCCTTGAATGCGGCAGGCGCTTGTCCGCCGTGTCAAGTACCATTTCATGGCCGTTCACACGCAATGCCAGTTTCTCAGTAAAGCCATTGCGGGCTATCTTCTTGACTGCCACACTCTGGTCGGCAACCATGCAGAACAGACGCAATGACACGCTCTGGAAATCAAAAACGCCGTTTTCCTTCAAGGCGGACAAGTCAAAGTTCTTCCGTATCCAGGTGCCTTCCCCGATAAGCGGTATCACAGTGGCCTTGCGCACATCCGCAATCTCCTTGCTGTCATTGCGAAATACCGCGCCATCTGGTGTCTTGTCAATCTCCCAGGCCGACAGCGCCACGCAGCAAAATGCAAATGCCAAAAGTAAATGCCTGATTCTATGTGTCATGAAATCCCCTTTTGCGATTTATTGTTGAACCTTTGTTTTGTTGCGTATATTATCCTAAATTTTCAGCAGAAATAAATAGAGCGTTCTGCCATTAATATTGTATGATTTACCGCAACAAAAAGGACAAAGGGACGAAATGGACCAGAGGGACGAAAGGGACTGAAAGATTTTCCCTTTCGTCCCTCTGGTCCCTTTCGTCCCTTTCGTCCCTTTCGTCCCTCTGGTCCCCTGCAAAAATACTAGTCAATCCTTGGCTGGCGTTGTATTGTCGTCGTCATTTCTTCCAATAAAGGGATTTTTAACCTGTCCAGGGGTCCAATCGGCTACCTTCAATGAGCCGTTGCGGAGCCTGTCCCTGAAACTACCAGGGGTTTCCCTGGTGATTTTCTTGAATATTCTTGAAAAATGACTGCTGTCACTGAAACCGCAATACATTGCCACTTCCGAGAGTGAA
>JAFYGL010000691.1 GCA_017543165.1 Victivallales bacterium
GGCCCCGCTGTCAATGCGGACATGCTACGCCAGGATGCCGAGAAGGCGCTGGCCCTTATACCAGGCAAGAAGCGTTTCAACCTGCACGCGATTTATGCCGAGACCAATGGCGTGCCTGTTGAGAGGGATGCCATCAAGCCCGAGCATTTCGCAAAGTGGATTGAGTGGGCGAAGAAACAGGGCATCTGCCTGGACTTCAATCCCACTTTCTTCGGGCATCCTCTTGCGGCACAGGCAACGCTTTCCAGCGGCGATGAGAAGATACGCAGATTCTGGGTGGAGCATGACAAGGCATGCCGTCGCATTGCCGAGGCCATGGGACGCGCACAGGGCTCGCCCTGCGTGGTGAACCACTGGATTCCTGACGGCGCGAAGGATCAGCCATACGACAGGCTTTCCCCGCGCAAACGCCTGATTGATTCACTTGACGAAATCTTTGCAGAACCAATTGACAGCGCATACTGCCGTGACGCAGTGGAATGCAAGTTGTTCGGCCTGGGTTCGGAGGACTACGTTGTGGGCTCACATGAATTCTACATGGGCTATGCCATGACACACAAGAATGTGAACCTTTGTCTGGACATGGGGCATTTCCATCCAACTGAAACTATACACGACAAGATTTCCTCCATCCTGTGCTTCAAGGAAAGGCTGCTCCTGCATGTCAGCAGAGGCGTCCGCTGGGACAGCGACCACGTGGTCATTCTCAATGACGATATCCGCAACCTGTTCCAGCAGGTGGTGCGTGGCGGTTTCCTGAATAAAATCGACATCGCATTGGATTTCTTTGATGCCAGCATAAATCGCATTGGCGCATGGGTGATTGGTACTCGTGCTGCTCAGAAGGGATTGCTTGCTGCATTGCTGGAGCCACGCGCCTTGCTGGAATCCTACGAAAAGGCGGATGACGGTGCGATGAGGCTGGCTTTGCTTGAGGAACTCAAGACATTCCCAGTCGGCGCAGTATGGAACAAGTTCTGCCTGGCGTGCAATGTGCCAGCGGGTGCCGCATGGATGAACGATTTGTTGGAATATGACAGGAATGTCATTAAAAGAAGGTAAAACGATATCATGTCAATTTCCTTTATGATATCTGTCATGGCCCAGGACAGGGTAGGCATAATTGCCGATGTCACTGGTGCGGTCAAGCATCTGGGCGGCAATTTGGAAGACATAAGCCAGACCGTGTTAAGAGGCTATTTCACTATGCTGCTGCTTGCCCGTTTCCCCAGTGAAATTACTGCGGAGCGTGTGCGGAATGCATTTAGTGAGAATCTTGGGACCAAGGACTTGCAGATAGGAGTCATTCCATTTACAGGCGACTGCAGCGTTCCCAAGATTGAGCCAGAGGATGTACAGGATGCATACGTGGTGACTGCATCGGGGCCTGACAAGGTAGGTCTTGTTGCCGCGCTTTCCGAATATCTTCGCCTGAAGGGCGTGAATATTCTGGATTTGGCGACAAGAAGCGAGAATGGCACCTACACGATGATATTGCTGGTGCGCCTGCCTTCTGGCACGGATGTGGCAAAATTGAAGAGAAGTCTGCAGACTTCAATGGAGGAGCACGATATGAAAGTCGAGCTTCGTCATCAGGCAATCTTCAGGAAGGTTAATGATATTTGAAACTAAGGGAGAAGTGAGAAAAATGAAGAGATTTTTGTTTTCTGTAATGTCTTTGGTTGCTGCGTGTGCACTTTTCATGGGCTGTGCCAAGAAGAGCGAGGCTACGTTCACAGTGGGTTTCGACGCGGAATTCCCACCATACGGCTTCAAGGATGACAAGACAGGCGAATACACTGGATTTGACCTGGACCTGGCACAGGAAGTTGCTTTCCGCCGCGGCTGGAAACTGGTGAAGAAGCCCATCAACTGGGATGCAAAGGATATGGAGCTTTCCTCAAAGGCAATTGATTGCATCTGGAATGGATTCACAATCCAGGGACGCGAAGGCAAATACACGTTCTCTGAACCATACGTGGACAACAGCCAGGTGGTAATGGTAAAACTGGCCTCCCCAATCAAGACTTTGGCAGATCTGAAAGGCAAGGTTGTCATGGCGCAGACCGATACGCCAGTCCTCAAGGCTCTCCAGAAGGGTGGCGACAAGGCGGAACTTGGCGCCACATTTGCCGATCTGCGCACCAGCGCCAACTATGTCAATGCAATCATGGAGCTGGAGGCTGGCTCGGTTGATGCAGTTGCAGTGGATATCGGCGTCGCCAAGGAAAAGATGAATGGCGCACCTGGCAAGTTCAGAATCCTTGATGAAATCCTCCTTACCGAGCAGTACGGCATTGGCTTCCTGCTGGGCAATGAAAAACTGAGGGACGAGGTCCAGGCCACTTTCAAGGAGATGGTTAAGGACGGTACAGCCGCCAAGATCTCCAAAAAGTGGTTTGAAGGCAAGGATGTCATCATCCTCAAGCCCTGATTCGTTTTGTTAGTGGACTGTGGACAGTGGACTGTTGGGTACGCGGGGTGAAAAGCCCAGTGCCATTCCGCGCGGCACGCTATTCCGCGCGTCCATTGGCCGCGCGTCAGGACGCGTGACTGCCATTCACGCCTGA
>JAFYGL010000692.1 GCA_017543165.1 Victivallales bacterium
GGCCAGGCGACACCTGGCGCAGGCGCAAGGACTGCCCGCGACGGTATTTTGCATCGTACCTGAACGCCAAGGTCACGCCAAAGGTGCCCTCGCCGCCACATTCCGCGCAGGCGTAGTTGAAGGACAGGCGCGTCTTGACCTGGAAGTCCTGCACATCGGGGATTATGGGCAGGTATTTGTTGCCAGCAGACAGCAACTCTATGCAATTTTCGCCAAGGCGTATCGCGGGGACCTCCGCCAAGTTGGAGTTGCACTCCACACGCCAGCCGCCAGGCAACCCGTTTGTCTCCGTATCAAATGATTCGTGGAAAATGTTCATTGTGTTTTTCTTGTTTGTTATGTGGGCACCGAGGCGGCGCCCACATTCGCCTTATTTCAGGGTTGCCTTTATTATGATGAAGTCGTGTTTTTTGAGGGCGAATTTCACCTTTTTTCCCGCGATGTTGAGGGGCTGGGCGCTCTCGCTGTCGATGGCATTGGCGATGGCTGCGCCGTATTGCATCTCGGCCTCGCAGTCTTTCTCCGCAAAACTGCCGATGAAAGTCAATATTTCCTTCCCGCGCTGGTATGTCACCTGCTTCAGGTCGCTGTTGCTGCATTTCACGGGGGATTTCTCATCCCAGAAGTTATAGATCTGGCAGTCCTTCTCATGGGTGCCGAAGTCGTAGAATGTGTCCAGTGTCTTTGCAATCAACTTGCTGTTGGAGCCGCGGGGGCATGTGGGCTGCACCTCGTGTGGCAGCAGGGAGGCAAGCATGGTGCGTGTGGCCCAGTCCTTGATTTCCTGTGTCTTTGCGCCGACAATGCCGTCCAGCACCGTTGGATAGAAGCCGCCGCTGCGTCCAGAGCAGACCGCGCGAATGTAATCCGAGGTGAAGCGTTCCTGGAAATCGTTCACGCCGTATTTCCATTCCATGCCCATTGTGTTTGTGGCGAAGCCCAGCGTGGCAAGGATGTTCGTGTTGGTGTGGTGCGCGGTAATCCAGGGTGTGAGGCCCCTGTCCAGCATGGACACCGCCTGGCGGCGATGGTATTCGCGGCTGCGCCAGAGGCCCATTGCGTAATGCACCGTGCCCTCGTCGTCAATCCAGCCGCTGCCAGTAGGCCAGCTGGTGTTGCCAGAGAAGAAGACATTGTCGTTGTATATGCCCTTGAAGCCGTGCTCCAGCATCTTGTCCAGATAGTAGATTGCATAATCCACGTATGAATTGTTGAGCATCTGGCCGCCCGCCCATTCGTCCCTCATGACTGGGTATTCAGGCAGTTTTGCGGCGGAATCCGCGTTGCATGTGTAGCAATATACGATGCTCTTGTCCTGGTGCTTGTTCAGTCCAGCCAAAGTCCTGAACGCGGCGTATGCGTGGTTTGAGACATATTTGCGGGCGTTGTCCTTGCTTCTTGAGTTCGCCCATCCAAGTTCGACAGTACCATATGCCTTCGTTACCCTGTCAAGCCAGGCCTCGATGTATGCCTTGTCAAATTTGCCAGTCTTCTGCGCCTCGAAGAGCTTGTCCCAGTATTCGTAGTCCTGGAATGCGGGATACCTGCCAAGCACATTGTAGTATGAGCCCCAGTAGAGGTTGGAATACAGGCAGCGTGAAAGCTGCGTGCCCTTCAAGGTATAGCCGTCCCTCCAGCCGCGCCAGCCTTCTGGCATCGGCTTTACTGGCGAGGGCAGCAGCGCGAATGTGATGACGGGGTCGCTTGCCAGTTTTTTGGGTTCGTTGAGCAGATTCAGCCTGATGACGACGGTGCCGTCCTTTTCGCGGTGTAGTTCCACGCCGTCCCTGGCCTTGGAGTGGCACCAGCCC
>JAFYGL010000693.1 GCA_017543165.1 Victivallales bacterium
AAAAGCCCCTGCCAAACAATTGCTCTGTTCAGCAGGGGATAGCCTTTGACTCATTCGTTGGCGTTATTCAGCTGCCGGGGCTTCCTGCGCAGCAGGAGCAGCTTGCTCCAGCGGAATGATGTTGACATTGCGCTTGGTGTGAATGAACTGCACAACGCCGTCGCAGAGCGCGTACAACGTGAAATCACGTCCGCAGCCGACGTTCTTGCCTGGGCGGATCCTGGTTCCGCACTGGCGAACCAGAATGCTGCCGGCCGTCACTGTCTGGCCGCCGTATGCCTTGACGCCACGATATTTCGGATTGCTGTCCCGTCCGTTACGGCTGGAGGATTGTCCCTTCTTATGTGCCATGATAAGTCTCCGTTTATGGTTATGTTTACGTAAATAACTAGCCTATGGTCCAGTCAATGGTAAAAGTTTCCTTTTACTATAGTGCATGGACGTGATTTTTCCAGTGAAATCACAGGAAAAAAGATTCTTTCGGCGCAATCGGGATGCCTCATGCGCTGAAATCACCCACCGTCAATCAGCCTTTGCTGACACGATCCGAGTACTCGCCCGTGCGGGTGTCGATGCGGATGATGTCTCCCTCGTTCACAAACAGCGGAACAGCGATTTCATAGCCATTTTCAATCTTCGCGGGCTTTGTGACGTTCGTCGCGGTATCGCCGCGCGCGCCTGGCTCGGTCTCAACAATCTTCTTCTCCACGAAATATGGAAGGGTGATTTCGATTGGCCTGTCACGGAAAAGCAGCACATGGCATTCCATGTTGTCATCCAGGAAATACTTCTGGTCGCCCAGAAGAGCCTCGGACACGCGGATTTCATCGTTGTTGTCATCCATGAAGATGTATGCTTCGCCGTCATCGTAGGAGAAGTAGATGTCCTTTTCCTCCAGGTCGGGCTTGTCGATCTTATCGACAGAGCGGAATGTGCGGTCCATGGTTCCGCCAGAAATCATGTTCTTGAGTTTGCAGCGGTAGAGAGCCTGGCCCTTTCCTGGCTTGCAGAAGTCGAATTCTGTGATGAGATAGGGTTCGCCATCCACTTCAATCTTGAGTCCCTTTTTCAAATCTGATGCTTCATACATCGTAAAAATCTCCCATAAGTGCTAGTTCATTCATTGCCGACACACCCCTTGGCAATTGAGGTGAGCAGCACAACCAATAAAAAACTCCACAATATAACTAATTCGCCATGAATTACAACTTGAAAAGCAAAGAACATGCCCTTGCATTGAAAAAACTGCAGGAAAAAATCGGCTATACATTCAAGAACGAAGCATTGCTCCAGGAGGCATTGAGGCACACCTCATACGTTGCGGAATATCCACAGCTGGGCAAAAGCAACCAAAGACTGGAATTCCTAGGCGACGCGGTGCTGGAACTGGTGCTCACCAGCTACATCTTCGACAAATGCCCCGATTCAGACGAGGGCATTCTCACAAAAATACGCTCATACCTCTCAAATGAAGAGGCGAATACAGACTACACCAGAAAACTGGAACTGGACAAATTGCTGCTGCTTGGCAAAGGCGAGGACGCAGCCAACGGGCGCAACAAGCCCTCGCTGCTGGGGGACTTGTTCGAGGCGTTCCTGGGGGCGCTCTATTGCGACGGGGGCTATGAATGCGCAGAGAAACTGTGTCTCTCCCTGCTGCCAAGCATGGAGGACATATTGGCGCGCTTCCCCAAAGAGGAAAACCCCAAGGGCGCCTTGCAGGAATTCTGCCAGGAGCACAACCTTGGGCGTCCCACATACGAAATGCTTTCACGCACGGGTCCTGTGCACAAGCCCCTGTTCTCTGTACGCATTGTCCTGGGCAAAAAGGAACTGGGACGCGCCACAGGCAACAGCCTGAAAGGCGTGGAAAAACAGCTGGCAGGCGAGGCGCTCAAGTCACTCAGGCAAATACTGAGCCAAAGCCAGGAACAGGAACGCCAGGTGGTGGTGGCGCTGGACTTTGACGGCGTCATCTGCGACAGCGCAGGGGAGACTGGCATGTCTGGCTGGAAGGCCGCAAGAAAGATCTGGCCAAAGTTGTTCGTGCGCAAGATGCCCTCCCCCAAGGCATTGCAGGCATTCCGCCAGGTGCGCCCCTTCCTGGAGACTGGCTACCACGCCATTCTCCTGACCAAGATGCTGCAGGAAAAACTGCCATTCCAGGAATTCCAGCAGAACTGCCAGTTCCATTTCCAGCGCATCATGGAGGAAAACGGGCTGGACAAACAGGAACTCATTCGCATATTCGGTGAAACACGGGACAGCTGGATTAAGGAAAACGAAAAGGAATGGCTTGGCGTGCATGGCTTCTTCGACGGCATTCTGGATGCATTGAACGCCCTGCTTAAATCAAACTGCAAGGCATACATCCTAACCACAAAGCAGGAACGCTTCGCGCTGGCCGCCCTGAAAAGCAGAGGAGTGGACTTCCCCGCGGAAAACATATTCGGTCTGGACCGCAAGAAGAAAAAGGAAGACCACCTGCTTGACATACTTGCCGGAAAGCCATCCGAAGTGCATTTCGTGGAGGACAGGCTGGACACGCTCCGCCGCATCGAGGCAGTCCAAAGCCTGGACTGCGTCAAACTGCACTATGCCACATGGGGATATGGCACTGAACAGGACAACCTGGACGCAGCAGAGGACAAACGCCTGACCGTACATACCCTCCACGATTTCAACCGCTGGCTGAGAAACATATAATTTTCATTTGATCCACTGATTTCCACATATTTTCACTGATTACCTTGATGAAAACAGTGACAATCAGTGGATAAATAAAAACAAG
>JAFYGL010000694.1 GCA_017543165.1 Victivallales bacterium
ACAGTCCACAGTCCACAGTCCACTGTCCACTGTCCACTTTTTAGACCAGGACTTTTTCAAAGGACTTGACCACCTCGTGGATGGTACGGCAGCATTGCTGCGGAATGACCTCGCTTTGCAGGCTTTGCAGGCGCGGTGCCTTGTGGAGTTTGGCGCAGATGTCGTTCCAGTCAATGTCGCTGTCTTCTGGGAGGCGGTGCAGGTCCGTGATGCCGTCATTGCCGTGCAGGTGGCAGATGACCACGTCGTCCAGCAGTTTGTCCAGAATGTGCTCATCCCATGGCACCTGCTTTCCGATGGCGCCCCAGGCGTTCTTTGGCGAGCATTTTTCCACGCCCCTGTCCTTTCGCATAAGGTGCGCGTGTCCCGAATCGTAGCAGAAGCCCAGCGCAGGTGTTGGAAAGTCCCTCTTGATTTCCAGGAGGTGCTCTGGCGTATTGGTCTCGAACCAGACATTCTCGATGCCGATGACAACGCCCAGGCGCTCCGCTTCTGGTAGTAGCGTGTCCAGCCCGCGCCTTATCCTGTCCAGGCAGTGTGATATTTCCGCATCTGGCGCTGGGCTGTAGCCGCCAGTCTGGGGCCAGGCGTTGTTGCCTGTGTGTATGCAAATGGTCTTAACGCCAAGCATGGCGCAGATTTCCATTTCAGCCTTGTGCATCTGCAACATTACAGGATACAGGTCAGGATTTGGGCAGTTCAGGTCATTGTAGCGCCCGAACACGGCATGGGAATCCACAAAGTCCAGTCCTGCATCCGCCATTTCCTTCTGCACAACGGGTATGAGATTTGGATTGCCCAGAAAGGCCATCATGAACTCGTGGTTGAGCACCAGATGTTTTACGCCTGCCAGGACGCTGTCACGGAAGGCAAACTGGCGCATCCTTGCATCGTTGACCTGGACGTTGTTGAAGAATGTAAGCGGTTGCTGGAACATTGGGGACTCCTTGTTTTGATGTGGACTGTGGACTGTGGGCTGTGGACTGTTTTATGCATTACAGCCAAAAATGCCGTTCTCGCCAAGGCAACCTGAGTGGGCGCCGCCTCGGCGCCCATATCACCTGTGCCACGTCAAAGGCAAGCCCCCACAGTCCACAGTCCACAGTCCACTTGCATTAGTATTTCATTCGTTTCAGATACTTTTCCTTGTAGCCTGAGAGGATGGCGACCAGTTCCTTGTTTGCCATGTCTGGCTCCTGTAAATACAGGGAAGGGCAGCCATACGCGGGGATTTCCCTGAAGAAATCCAGTCCGCCCGTGTATGGATTGTTGTTGAATGACACGTGGTCAGTGTCTATCAATGCGCCGTAGCTGGCGATTTTAGCCACCTTGGCGCGTATCTTCATTTCCTCCAGGCCATTCTCTGGCAGGCCAAAGTAGTCGTTGAGCCGCAGCATATTGTGGAAGTGGGCGAAATATGGATTGCAGCACTGGTAGTCCAGCAGGCAGTCTGGTTTCACTGCGCGAGCCGCATCTGTGACCAGTTTGAACCTGTCATAGAGGAATTGCATGTTGCGTGAGGCGCCTGGCGGGTATTTGCCTGGCAGCTGTGAGGTGAAGTCGAATTTGAAACCGTCCACATCCAGGCAATCAGGTTCATTTGAAAGCATTTTATGCATGTAAAATGCAATTCTCTTGCGGTATGCCTCTGAAAAGATATTGAAACTGCCGTACAATTGCTCTTCTGGCGGGAGACCAACTGGGTCCGTGCATATCCAGAGCAGGACATGCCTGCCTTGACTGTGGAGTTTGTCCACGAATCCGCGCATGTCAGGCCACTTGTCCTTGGACACCTCCCAGAGACCGTGCTGTTCACCCCAGAAATCGTCGATTATGAGAGTGTCGAAGTCGATGCCATTGCGTTCCATCATTGCGATGAAGTCCTCGTGCAGCTGCTTTGTGCATTGCGCGGGGCGTGGCAGTTTTACCTGGTAGCGCCAGCCGCAGGCGAGAATGCCCTTCTGCCAGTCCAGGAACTCCCGTTTCGGGGGCTGGACTTTGCCCAGGCGCAGCACATTGTCCACATGCTCCTGCAAGGCGGCGTATTCGCTTTCCGCGCCGAAGCGCAGTGCCAGGGGCGGGGTGCCAGCGGTGCTGAATGCGTCAGGTCGCACGCCCAGGTTGATTTTCCAGCCTATCAGCCCATGGTTGTCTGGGCAGGTCTCCAGATCCATGAAATCCAGTTGATTCATTTCTGGTTCCAGTGCGCTGGAGGCCCATTTCCCGTCCTGCTGGCGGTATGCCAGGAACCATGGCGGCGGCGATGAGAAGGCATTTGCGGTGCGCTGTGGAAAGGCCTCTATCACATTTATGCAATCGATGGCTCCAAAATCGAACTCCCCTCTTCCGCCTCCAATATGGAAAAGTACGGGGAACTCTTCAGCAAGGCTAA
>JAFYGL010000695.1 GCA_017543165.1 Victivallales bacterium
ATCAAAACTGCGGCGACAACAATCACGCCCTTGAAGGCCTCCCTCAGGAACGGGTCCACGCCAACCAGGTTGAGCAAGTTGTTCATTACGCCGATTATAAGAACGCCAAGCATAGTGCCGACAATGGAGCCACGCCCGCCGCTCATGCGTGTTCCGCCGACAATCACCGCGGCGATTGCATCCATTTCATAGCCGCTGCCTGCATTGCTGAAGTCCATTGAGCCAATGCGGCACACGTTTATAACTGCGGCCAGTGCGGTCAATGCGCCTGCAATTGTATATACCCAGCGCTTGACCGACTTGACGGCAATGCCACTGAGACGGGAGGCCTTCTCATTTGAGCCTACAGAAAAAACATGCACGCCAAACACCGTCTTTTGGGACACAAGCCATATAATCGCGCCAGCAATCGCCCAGTACAGGATGGGCATGACCATATAGCGTCCAGTGCGAAGACTGGCGAATGCTAGAAAATCACTGGGGAAAACTGGATTGCGCCCCTGCATGAAATATTGCGTGACAGAGCGGAAGCATTTCATGGTGCCCAGCGTAACGATGAAAGGCGGTATGCCGCCATCCGCCACCAGAACGCCATTGACTGCGCCCAGCAAAGCGCCAAACAGCAACACCAGCAGAAATGCCAGTGCGAATGCCGTCCATCCGTCGATGTGCATTGCAGCGAGCCATCCAGCCCCCGAACAATCTGTCAGCATCAGGAAGAAGGCGCCCGCCATGGCCATGGTGGAGCCCACTGCCAAATCAATGCCGCCCGATATGATGACCAATGCCATGCCCAGCGCCACGATTCCCACGGAGGCGTTGTTGCGCAGCACATTTATCCAGTTCACGCAGAACGAGGACCACCATTCGCCAAAGGACGCGAAGTCCGTCCCCAGTGCCAAGGTCTGCAGCACAATCATCGCCAGCAGTGCAATCGCCGTGCTGAAAAGCGGATTGTTCCTCCACTGCAATCTAAACCAATTGATAAGCTTGATGTTCATACGCTATAGATTAACGCCAGTCGCCAGTTTCATTATTTCCTGCTCGTTGATGGATGCGCCTTTGAGTTCGCCCATTATCCTGCCATGGAACATGACCAAAGCCCTCTGGCATACGCGGCTTATTTCACGACCTTCGCCAGAAAGCACAATGACCGCCACGCCTGACTGCGCAACGTCCTCGATTATGTCATAGATTTCCTGCTTTGCGCCAATGTCCACGCCCTGCGTCGGATTGTCCAATATCAGCAGGCGTGGCCTTGTGCCAAGCCAGCGGGCAAGGACAACCTTCTGCTGATTGCCGCCAGACAATGTGCCGATGGTGTCATCCTCGTCACCGTATTTGATATGCAATTCCTCCGCCTTCTGGACAAAGTCCCTGTGCTGGGCATTCTTCTTCAACAAGCCCAATCGGGCATATCTGCCCAAAGTGGCAAGTGTGGCGTTGTGCCTTACGCTTAAATCTGGTATGATGGCGTTTTCCTTGCGATTGCTGGGCACATAAGCAATGCCGCGCTTCATCGCCTCGGCCGCATTTCTGGCATGGTATTCCCTGCCATCCAGCAATATCTGCCCCGTATAGTCTGCCATATCGCCGAATACGCAGCGGAACAGTTCGCCATGCCCTGCCCCAAGCAAGCCAGTTACGCCAAGTATCTCGCCTTCCTTCACCTCAAATGACACATCCTGGAAGTCGCGCCCGTGCGTCAAATTGCGTACTTGAAACAATGTCCGCCCTTGGCATTCACCGCCTGCACTGCCTTTCAATTCCAGTTTGCGGCCAACTATCAATTCAGCCAAGGTCTCAGTCTCGGCCTCGGCCATCACGCCTTCCGCCACCTTGCGGCCATTGCGCAATACGACATAGTCCGTGCAGAGTGCCTTGACTTCATTCAACTTGTGGGATATGAAAATCACGCCCACTCCCTGGTTGCTCAGCCTGCGCACCAGTTTGAACAGGAAGTCAATCTCCTGTTCTGCCAGCGAGGTGGTTGGCTCGTCCATGATAAGGAGTTTCGCCTCGCAAAGCAATGCACGGCATATCTCCACAATCTGCTTGTGCGAAGCCCCCAAGTCCCTCATGAAACATTGCTCGTCTATGTCAATGCCCAGCGACGCAAGCATTTCGTGCGCCCTGCCCTGCATTTCCTTGCGCTTCAAGAAGCCAAAGCCATTGCTCATCTCCCTGCCAAGAAACATGTTCTCGTATGCGCGCAGGTCATTCACAGGATTCAATTCCTGGTGAATGAAGGCGATGCCGCGTGCTATCGCCTCGCTGGGGGAACGGAAGCGCAAGCTCTCCCCGTCAATGAGTATGTTGCCCATGTCTGGCGGAAACAAACCACCCAGTATGTTCATCAATGTGGACTTGCCAGCCCCGTTCTCCCCAAGGAGAGCCAATATCTGCCCGCCTTCAACGGAGAAGCCCACATCATGCAGCACCTCCGTCCCAGTCAAAGACTTGCTTATGTGCTCAAAACTGACTTTCATATACCATAGATTTACTGTGGACTGTGGACTGTGGACTGTTGGTGGCTCGGTGCGAAAAGCCCAACGGCGTTCTGCACGGCACGTCGTTCCGCGCGGCCATTGGCCGCGCGTCAGGACGTGTGACCGCCATGCGCGCCTGACAGGCACAATACTATCTGCGTCCACAGTCCACAGTCCACTGTCCACAGTCCACTGTCCACTGTCCACTGTCCACTACAAATGTCAATATGGGGAATTGGCGTCAAGTTCGGCGGCGCACTTCGTCCTGTCCACAATGCGTGTGGGGATGATCTTGCGTGCGGCAGGGGTGTTTCCGTTCACCAATTCCATTGCGGTATTGACTGCTTCAATTATCATGCTGGGCGCATACAACGCGGACTGTATCCAGATGTCCTGGTTCTGAGGCATCATCTTGAAGTACTCCTGGCATCCGCCGCCGCCAGTGACGACTTTGATGTCCTTGCG
>JAFYGL010000696.1 GCA_017543165.1 Victivallales bacterium
GATGCTGCCCCAGGCGTGCGCAAAGGCGGTGTATGCCTTCCTTGGCAAACACCGACACAAGCGAGCCCAACGCCATGCCAAGCACCCAGTACCAGAAAATCTGGCGGAACTGGAGGTCTGCATAGTACCAGAGGTATATCGCCTCACGCTGGAGGATTTCAAGCATCTGCGCTCCTATTTGTCCAGATTGACCAGGCGGTAGTTGCGTTTATAGACACCTAGCGTCTGCGTATAGTCAAGAATATGGCGGCCCTGCTGGCGCTCAATCCGCGCCCTTAGGCTTTTGGAATCGGGTGCCTGCCAGACCTTGTCAATGCAGGCCTGGTCCAGGGCAAGGGGGTCAAGCGAGGCCAGGATGCCGATGTCATGCATGTCAGGTTCGGCGGGATTGGCATTGCAGTCGCAATCGACGCTAAGGCGGTTCATCACGTTGACAAATGCTATGTTCTTGCCCTTGTCCATAGCCATGCAGACAGCCACCGCCGCCTCACCCATTGCCTCCAGGAAAGGAATCTGCTGCCCACCCCATGGATTTGTCACGCTCTTGCCGCCTGAATGGATGATGGCCTTGCCAGATTTTTCAGTGCTCGTTCCGCTGCCGAAACCGATGGAGAGGTTCTTCAGCGCACCGCCGAATCCACCCATCTGATGTCCCTTGAAATGCGAGAGCACAAGATAGGAGCCGTAGTTTTTGAAATGGGAGCCCACATAGTCCTCCTTGAGCACCTTGCCATTCACGGGAAGCACCGTGAATCCTTCCTCGTCCAGCAGGTCGAATGGAGCGATGTCCAGGTAGCCGCGGTCCTTGACGGCCTGGTGGTGCATTGCATTGGAGGCGCGGCTACCGCCGTATGCGGTGTTGCACTCCACAATCGTCCCGTCAAGCATCTGCACCAGGTTCTTGATGAGAGCAGGCCTCAGATGGTTTGTCTTCGCAGATTCACCTGTGCTGATTTTCACGCCGACCTTGCCTTTCGGCGTCCAGCCAAGCGCCTTGTAGGCTTTCACAAGCCCTTCAGGCGAGATGTCCTTGGTGAAATAGACGACAGGCGCGGAAGGCTCCTCGACCTCCTCGCATTTCCACGCTGGTGTTTTGACTTTTTTGCTCTCGCCCGTCGCCCCGTTGAGGCGCAGGCAAATGAAAGCAGACAGCAACAGAATTGCGGACAATGATGCCAGAAGTGTTTTTTTCATGGTCGTTCTCCCTTTGTTTTTTTTGGTATGCTTTGCTTTTATGAGGAAATATCAAAACTTCCCATTTGAGCGCGAAGCAGCGCTCTGGTTTCAATGCGGGATAACATAACGCCCAATGAATAATATTCAATGAATAATATTCAAAAAAAATTGCGCCCTTCGTGAATATTTGACGCAATCTGCAAGTCCAAGCATCTTTAACTCAACACTCTGTTCCATACGAGGTTAAGTCCCATCAAGAACCTTCCTTTGAGAACATAGCGAGGCTTTATTCCCTCATTCCATCGCCAGTCTCTCCTGAAGCCTGGTCAGGAATTCGGCAGGGACAACGCCC
>JAFYGL010000697.1 GCA_017543165.1 Victivallales bacterium
CTGCCATGCACGCCTGACAGGCACAACACTATCCGTTAACACCTATCCTCCTCACAGTCCACAGTCAACAGTCCACAGTCCACTTTATAAGGGAAAAGCAAATGTTCAATAAAGCAGTGAATACTTGGTTGTCCCGCAACTTTGCCTGGGTACTTCTAGGCATTGTGCTTCTTGCATTGGCTCTGCGCTTATGCGTCTGCATTGAATTGTCTGGCATAGAGGCAGTTGTCAAGCCTGAATACAAAAGCGATATGGACAACTACCTGCAACTAATGCGCAAGATTTGGGCTGGCGATTGGCCCGACCATTTTGAATACCAGCCTTTCTACTATACGGTGTTCCTTCCTCTATGCCGTTTTATTGGTGGAGACAATCCCTGGCCAATAATGCTTTTGCAATGCCTGCTTGGAGCAGGAGCAGTGTGGCTTACGGGAATATGCGCCGCAAGATTGTTCGGACGCATCACTGGAATCATAAGCGCTCTACTTATTGCTCTCTATAATCTCCATATTTTCTTCACGTCATTCGCATTGTTTGAAATACTCCAATCATTCTGGATAATACTGCTGCTTTATCTGGGACTGCTGTGCCTAAAGCGCAATCAGTGGTGGCAATGGCTACTTGCAGGACTTGTGCTTTCAATGGCCACCTTGACACGTGGCAACGCCGTGCTTCTATTGCCTGTTTTCATCATCGCGCTAATCTGGCGCAATAAATGGAGTTTGCGCACACTTGGCTTGACATTTGCGTTCATTATCATATTCGCATTGCCGCGGCTTCCTTTTTCCATACGGAATTATCATTGGGCAGGACGCTGGACAGGTCCATCCACCGCAGGAGACAGAGTGCTTCTTCTTGGCAATTCACCAGAGGCTCCCGCTGGCCTTCTTCTTTATCCTGCCACATATCATTACTGGACGCTTGACACGGAATTGAGGCCTGAACAAGGCCGCATTCCAGCCACAAAACGTATCCTGAACTGGGCACTCCAGGAACCGCTCCTGTTTTTGGACCTGCAATTCCGCAAATGCCTTCTTTTCTGGGATAAAAATGAGATTTCACATAATGTGGCGTTGAAAGACGAAGGTGCTTCCAGCAAAGCGCTAAAACTACCGTTTTTACTTCCATTTGCCGTATTGGGCTGCCTGGCATTGTTTGGCATGTTCCGTGAACGCCGCATTTTGAAGAGGGGGCATATTTTCCTTTTTGCCTTCATGCTGGTATGCTGGCTGGGAACGGCCATGTTCTATATTCTCTCAAGATTCCGCCTAGCCGCAATCCCCATTATCTGCATCTATGGGGGATATGCAGTACAGGAATTACTGCTTGTCTTCAGGCGTTTCAAACTCATGGCAGATGCCGCCCGTTGGCGGTATATTGTTCTCAACTGCGGTCTTGCAATTTTGGCTATTTTTATTACAGGAGGCGCCTACACTGTTTGGTGCAAGTCCATACTGCCATGCCTTATAAGTTGCGAAAGACCTAATGGACAACACCTCGTGTTTGAAAAGGAAGTTTTTGCCATACTGCGGGACCACGGTCCACTTTTTGAACCTAGGCGCTTCACATTGTTCGTTTGCGGGAAAAGCGCACCGAACATAATTGTGAAACGCCTTGTCATTCCACCATCCGCAGTCGGCAAGCCATGCAAAGTGCACCTTCCAATCCGATTTGCTGGGACACCAGAGGAAAGCGGCGTATTAAAAGTAGGTAACAAATTCTATCAGTTGGATTCAAGGAAACTAGTAGTGCAAGAGGACCATAGTTACGCCTTTGAAGTGAATATAGACGCCATTCCCGAAGACGGATTGTTCGTTTTCCGCTTCCCCGCTCATTTTGCATTGCCAATTGACGAGACCTCACGCTATATGCGCACCGAAATATTCCTAGGCGAAGAAAACTTTCCATACATGGGCGAACTCGCCATGGAAATAACCTGGAAACTATAAGGAATAGCAAAATCGCGGCCAAAGGCCAGGTGCGCATGGAAAAGCAGCGTCCTGACGCGCGGCCAATGGCCGCGCGGAGTACCGTCGCTCCCACCACCCGTGCGGGCTGGCTACTTTCACTTATTCATCCAGGAAGAATGAGGTCTGCTTGTATTTGTCGTCTTTAGGCTTTTCTTCCTTTGATTGTGCAGCCTCAGGTTGGGCATCCTGGGCGGGGGCATTATCTGCCTGAACGCCAGATGCTTCAGGCGCGGGGGGGGCTGAATCGTCAGGCGCTGGCGCCTCTGGTGCATCCGCTGGTGCGGGAGTATCGCTTCCCTTGTTCACAACCACGATGTTCACCACCTCGTATGATGTGAGTTTGAAGCCCTTGGCCTCGCGCGAGCGCATTGGCAGGCTGTCAAAATCCACCTTGATGGTCTTTGTCATACGGCGATGGGCGGACTTTATCTCCAG
>JAFYGL010000698.1 GCA_017543165.1 Victivallales bacterium
ATACTGTAGGCTGGTTCGTGGATGGCGAGGAGGTGGCGCGCTACAATGGCGAGACTCCGCGTGGAAATATGTTCATCCTTCTTGCTCTCTTCCAGTACAGCGGCTGGATTGGTGACATTGATCCCGATATGGAATACCCGAAAGTGTTTGAGATAGATTATGTCAGAGCCTATCAAAGACAATAGCGTCAAAAGGGCAAAACTGCTGACAACGTTGTCAAGTTGCTGCGGTGTGACTGGCGAAACAGCGCTGACTGACAGCGCAATCATCCTGCTTTTCGCGTCCTCTCTAGGCGCCAGCAATACGGGGGCGCTTTTCTCCACATCCGCGCTGCCGCTGTTCAATGGGCTGGCTGTCATTCCGATGGCTTTGATTGCGCCATTCCTGGGTGTGCGTCGCCTTGCGCTGACCGCCTGCCTGATCTCCGCAACTGGTTACATCATAGCGGGCTGCGCTCCCTGGCTTGGCGGCGCCTCGACCATCATCTGGGGTGTGACATGCGCTGCGCTGGTCCAGTCTGGCTTTGTCGCAGGATGGTTTCCATTGCTTAACAGCTTTCTCAAAGCACAGGATCGAATCCCGTTTCTTGGCAGAATGCGCTTTTCCCACCAATTATGCGCTACTTTGTTTGTGTTGGCCTCAGGTTGGTTCATGGGCGCTGCACCAAGCGTGGGTCGCATTCAGGCCGTGGTCTTGACATCTGCCGTGATTTTCTGCGGGCGCCTCGCCTTCATTTTGGCTGTGCCTGATTTCCCCATGGACAGTTCTGGCGGAAATGGAACTGCCTCATCATTGCAATGCCTTCGCGAAATCGCCGCCAATTCTGAGATAAGGCGTTTCGCATGGTTTCAATGCCTATTCAATCTTGGCTCATACGCCATCATACCAGTTTCAATCATGCACTTGAAGAGACTATGCCTTCCAGACGACAGAATCGTCTATGTTTCAGGCGCGTCCTTCATCGGAATGATGCTGGGATACTGGTTTGTGAACAACCTGGTGAAAAAAAGTTCGCCTGGGAAAATCACTGCTTTGTTTGCGCTGGGAAGCCTTCCTGCTACGGTACTATTCTTTCTGATTGATAGGACGCCAGGACCTGTGCTGTGCGTCTTTCTCTCGCTAAGCCTGATGTGTGTCAGTTTTGCGGTGGCTGCATTCTCCGTGGTCAGTTCGGCGTTGATGATGCAATTCTCGCAAGGCAAGAATGCGGCGATGACAATGGCATTCTGCAATGCCTTCTACTACAGCAGCGCGGGCGGCTCACGGCTTCTTGTCTCATGGCTGGCGGGAACGGCGTGGCTTGCGTCTCCCCATGGGCTTCCAACAGGATTTTCCTGGCTGTACCTGGGGTTTGCTGCCTTTGCTGCGCTGTCCGCTTGCCTTGCGTTAAGGATGATTCCCCATTCTGCAACGGAAGAAAAGTAGTCAGGCTTTCAGTCGGAGGGCATGTCCACTAGACATTTTTATCACTTGAGGTAATTTCAAAACTAGTGCAAAATGCGCAAAGTCACCATAAAACAAAAGGAAACAGAAGTATGCGTAGCATTGATGAATTGAAGCGGGATGTATTGGCGGCAATTGACAGGCGTCGTGAGGAAATAATTGCCATCGGGCACAATATCTGGAAGAACCCAGAGCCAGGATACAAAGAATTAAAGACAGCAGCTTTGGCGGAAAAGACACTGAAGGAACTGGGGCTTTCGCCCAGGACTGGCTATTCCATCACTGGATTGCGGGCTGATTTGAAATGCGGCGAAGGACCCACGGTGGCGGTGCTGGGCGAGATGGATTCCCTGATACTGCCCACCCACCCAGAGGCGGACCCCGCCACTGGCGCAGTGCATTCATGCGGGCACCACACCATGATAACCGCAATGCTGGGCACCGCCATGGGCCTGGTTGACGCAAAGGCAAGCGACGAACTCAACGGCACGGTGGCGTTCGTGGGATGCCCCGCCGAGGAATGCATTGAACTGGAATACAGAAGCAAACTCATCGCCGAGGGCAAAATCAAGGCGCTGGGCGGCAAGGCCTCCCTCATTTTCGACGGCGTGTTCGACGATGTGGACATGTCCCTCATGCAGCACGCCACATCTGGCGGCTATCATAGCCTGGACCACAACGGCTTCTGCATGAAGTCGGTCACATTCCATGGCGTCTCCACGCATGCCGCAGGTCCTGGAGGCTCGCAGAACGCGCTTTCCGCCGCAAACCTTGCGCTCCACGCGCTGGCGCTTCTGCGCGAAAAGTTCTGCACGGACAATTCGACCAGGATGCACGGCATCCTCACCAGCGGCGGCGACACCGTCAACATCATCCCCGACACGGCAAAACTTGAATACCAGCTGCGCGCATTTGACATGAACAGGGTGAAGGCGCTGTCCGTTGCATTCGACCAGGCAGTGAAGGGCTGCGCCTCCGCATTGGGCTGCACCTGCACAATCGAATCAATCGCAGGCTACTACCCGCTAATCAACAATGACGCAATGTGCAAACTGTATGAGAATGCAGTGCATAAACTCTATCCAGATGCGCCAGTCGATATAGCCCATGCCCTTACCTGCGGCTCAACTGACATTGGCGACCTGTGTGCTATCATGCCTGTGATGCAGGGCAGTTGCCCAGGTGCTCAGGGCGGCGGCCATACCGTGAACTTCAGAATCGTGGATGATGAAAAGGCATTCATTGACAACACGAAAATCAATGCCCTCATGGTAATCGACCTGCTCTACGGCAACGCAGAAAACGGCAAGGCCATCGCCGCGGAAAAGAAGAACTGCTTGAGCGTCGCACAGTACAAGGACTTCATGAGTAGTTTCAACTACGTGGAATGAACTGGAATTCGCGCGGACACGGTCCGCGCGTCAGGATGAAGGTAGATTTGTAGATAAGCAAACAACAATGTTCTTGCACAACTGGGCGTTCAGATTTGCATGAACATTGTTGTATCTCAGTCTGGTTGGCTACCTTCATCCTGATGCGCGGCCAATGGCCGCGCAGAGCATCGTGCCGCGCAGAACAACTTTCCAACTACCAAAAATATTAGCCCTGATTAACTCTATTTGCTGGTTCTGCCTTGAAATAACCAATTTCGTATTACATTATTTGTTCAATTTCACTAACTTTGGAGAATTGGAATGTCAACGATAGGAAATGCGGGCATAGGCGAGACCCATGTCATCAGGAAAATCACTGGTGATGACAAGGCCAGGCAGCATTTGGCTGAACTGGGCTTTGTGGTAGGGGAGGAAATCGCCCTTGTCAACAAGGCGCAGGGCGATGTTGTGCTGAAGGTGAAAGGCACCAGCATCGCCATTGGCGCCAGTCTTGCCAAGTGCATTCTTGTATAGCATTGAGATGGGTTGGGATTATGACATTGAAGGACGCGAAAATCGGGCAGGTAGTCAGGGTGAGCAAACTGTTGTGCACAGGTCCATTGAAGCGCAGGATTATGGACATGGGCATAACGAAGGGCGTTGAAATCATGATACGCAAGGTGGCGCCATTCGGTGACCCGCTGGAATTGACTGTGCGCGGATACGAGCTTTCCATCCGCCAATCCGAGGCCGAGGCCATTGAAGTGGAAGAATAAACGCTGCGGATGGTATTATGTCGATAAAGATTGCATTGGCGGGCAATCCCAATTGCGGAAAGACCACGCTTTTCAATGAATTGACTGGCAGCAACCAGTATGTGGGAAACTGGCCTGGCGTCACTGTCGAGAAAAAGGACGGCGTTCTGAAGGGACACAAGGATGTGATAATCCAGGATTTGCCTGGCATATATTCCTTGTCCCCATATACCCTGGAGGAAGTGGTCACCAGAAAGTATCTGGTGAATGACAAGCCAGACGCCATAATTGACATCATAGACGGCACCAACATCGAGCGCAACTTGTATCTCACCACGCAGCTGCTGGAACTCAACATCCCCATCGTGGTTGCCATCAACATGATGGACTTGGTAACCCGCCATGGCGACAAGATTGATTTGGAGAAACTGGCGTCTGCGCTGCACTGCTCGGTCATGCCATTGAGCGCCTCCACTGGCGAGGGCTGCAAGGAGGTGGCGGAAAAGGCCATTGAAATCGCAAAGTCTGGCAAGGCGGTGGAATGCCCCCATGTATTCTCTGGCTCAGTCGAACACGCAATCGCCCATATCGAGGAATCAATAGACAATATGGTGGACAAGCAGAGCCAGCGCTGGTTCTCCGTCAAGATATTCGAGCGTGACGAGAAGGTGCTGGAGGAGGTCAAACTTCCAGCGGAACTTTACAGCCATCTTGAAGAGCATATCAAGGATTGCGAAAAGGAGATGGACGATGAATCGGACAGTATCATCACAAACCAGCGCTATTCCTACATACAGGCGGTGATTTCGCGGGCCGTCAAGAAGAAGGCGCTGCCCAACAGCCTGACCATGTCGTCCGCAAAGCTCCCTG
>JAFYGL010000699.1 GCA_017543165.1 Victivallales bacterium
ATCCTGCGAGCATAGGACTACAAAAAGGAATTTCGCTGAATTCGCTCCACTTGAAAATAAAAATTGTGCTTAAGTTAGGAGTATTAGCGTCCTCGCCGTCGCACCAGTTGCGTATGGAGGAGTAACAACATCGTGCCGAGACGCGACGCTGAGATTGCTCCATCTGCCGTTTTGCTGTGCGAGACGCTGCGGGTTCTCATACGCAACTGGCGCGACGGCGAGGACGCCGTCGCTACTACGGACTATCGCAAGGCGCACAACTGGCGAAGAATTTACAGTCCACTATTAACAATTGGCACCAATTATGATTGAACACTGGCTAGACGGTTCATTTGACGAGGTGGAACTGCCTGTTTCTGGCAGTCCCAGCCGCTTTGTCAGGCGCATGGTATTCAAGTCGATTGGCAGCGATGCTTGTTATGTGGTGGAAGGCGTGGATTTGCCGTGTTCGTCAAAGCGCATACGTCAGGCCGAGATATTAGAGGAATTTTACGAGGCAGGCAACCACAAGGTTGTGAGATGGATGCGCACATGGGAAGGGCGCACAGGCATTTACGACCATGGGCTTTTCTGGCAGTGCAGAAAATATGTTCCTTGCATTGATTTGCCTCGGGAAAGTTATGCGCTGGATGCGTGGCGCGGCATCGAGGCGGCGCGTTTCCTGAAGGGCATAATGAAGTATAAATGCCAGGAACGTCCTTTCTATGTGACCGATTATATCCACCGCCTCATGCATGCCATGGAAAAGGAGCATCCTGCCTTGCATGGGGATTTGGGCGATGTGCTGGCTGCATTGAAGTTGAAGCGCGAAGACGAAGGGGAACTGCCCCTTGTGTTCTGCCATGGCGATTTTCATCCAGGCAACATTCTCTGGGGAGACAAATGCATAAATGCGGTCATCGACTGGGAATTCTGCGGTCCAAAGCCAATTTGCTATGATGCGGCAAACCTTCTTGGCTGCATTGGTGTGGACAATCCAGACTGGCTATCCGCGCCTATGGCAAATGCCTTCCTGAAAGAACTGGTTTTGCCCCCATTCGCACAAAACATGCTTCTGAAATATATCGTGGCACTGCGCTTCGCCTGGATGCGTGAATGGTGGCATCTCAAAGACAAGAATATGATAATCCAGGAACTGGACTTCATGTGGATTGTGATATCTATGCTGGATTAGTGGACTGTGGACTGTGGTCTGTGGACTGTGGACTGTGGTCTGTGGACTGTGAAAATGACCGATTGGAAAATGGAAATATGACCGATTGGAAAATGGAAATTTGACCGATTGGAAAATGGAAATATAACCGATTGGAAAATGGAAATATAACCGATTGGTGAATGCAAAATAAGTTGCTATGGGAATGGTTAATAGCGCGCTTTACTTGTTTTTTTGCTTTTTTTGATATAAATAAATTTATTTTTTGAATTTTATTTATGAATTATTAAAAATGATGTTTCAAAAGGGATTTCTGTACTGATTGTGCTCCCTGCGCTGTCGCAGGGAGCACAACTGGCGAAGAATTCCCTAAATGTGAAGAGTATTAGTCTTTATTGCTCGTAGTATGCTTTGGCCTCGCCGTATGTGATTGGGCAGTCCTTGCCGTAGGAGCGTACGCCTTTGGCATGGACTGGGACCGCTGTCTCATCGGGCTCTGTGCCTGGCCTGCACCACTGGAACACCTGGCCTGGCTTCAGCGAGAGGCTGTATGTATTGTCGCTGACCTTGGGCAGCGTTTTGCCGAATAGTTTTGCCGTGCCTTGGTCAAAGAACCTGACTGTGCCGTTCCAGGCGTACTTTCCGCACTTTACCTTGAACCAACGTATGCCCTTCTTGTCCCTTGCGGCCGAGACCTCAAGGCCTCCCACGGCGGCAAGATTGTGGAATGAGCATTTGCCGCCGAGCGAAGGCAGAGGGACGGGGAACAGCTTGAGCTGCCTGCCGTGGCTTTGCAGCATTGCCTCCATGACACCGTCAAGCAAGGCGCCTGCGTTTTGAATCATGCTCATGGCCTCTGCGCGACCTTGCACTGTGTTCATCTGTCCCAGCAGCGCATGTGGCTGCGCCTGGGGCACCTCGTACTTGCGGCGCTTTTCCGCAATGGACTTGAACACGCCGCCAGGCGCGAAACTGAACATGCCATTGGACTTGATGAAGTCCCTTATCAGCACAGTATGCAGCATGGTTTCCGCATAATCAGCGTCCCGCAACTTGATTGCAATGTCAAAGAGCCAGCCGCCAGTGAGGTCGCATGCCACGCCTACTTTGCCCTGGAAACTCTTTCTGAATGTGTGGTCAAGGTGCTCGCGCATGGTTTTCAGCGCCACTTTTGCAATTGGGGAATCCGCGTCGATGTCCTCCGCTGGCATAACATTGGCAAGGTAGCTTGGGTGGCAGAGTAAGGTGCGTCCCTTTTCGCTGGCGGATGCGATGAATTCACCGTTCTTTGCAGGATAGTCTGGGAACAAGTCCAGCATCTTCTGAGCCTTTTTGGCGGTGGGGCTCATCTGGCCAAGTTCCTTGTTGAAATCGACGACAGCCTGGAACAGTTCCTTGAATAGAGCCAGGTCGTTTCCTGTGTTCCACGCAGGGAACACGCCTTGCTCTGGCGCCCAGGATGGGCCTATCCAAAGACGCCCGTTCTTGCCTACCTCGCAGTACAGGAAATAGTATCTAGCGGCGGATTCAAGGATGGGCAGTATTTCGTTGCGGAGGCGTTCGGGGGCTGGGTCATATTGATGCCACTTGATGAAATGGTCCGCATAGAAGCCAGTGGAGCAGCGCATGGTGCGGTAATGGCCGCGGGACATCTCGCGCCCTTCGGGGCCAGTCGCCTGGGGGAAGCGCAATTCGTCCACGCCGAATGCCTCCTTGGTTTCCTTGCGCATGTTGGGGAACCAGGATTCCAGCGTCTTGAACACGCACTGGTGCAGTTCTGGATGGTTGATTGCGAAAAGAGGCCAGGCGTACATGGCGAAGTTGATGTTGCCGTGATAGTCGCCTGACCAGGGCGCGGCGGCCTCCGCGTTCCAGAGACCGAACAGGCCAGGTGCCACGTCGCCGCGGGAAGTACATGCCATCTGGTAGAGATTGCTGTACCATAGCCCCTCCAGTGCGGGATTTTCCAGCGCGATGCCGCTCTTTTTCCAGAATGCTTTCCACCAGTTCTGGTTGCGCTTCTGGATTGAGGCGAAGCCTTCCTTCTTTGCCGCAAACAACTTCTCCCTTGCCAGTTGCAGCAGGTCGCCCTTGTTGCCCTCAACATCCACTATCAAGGTGTGGAAAACATCGTACTTGAGTTTCGGTGGCGGCGTGTTGTTGTATGCGTCCTTGCCTGCCTCCATGCTTCTCTGGAGCATGTCCAGCGCTGAGTATTCATAGTTAAGGGAGACGTCCACTGCTGCATGGCCTGGCTCGCAGTTTTTCGCTACCTTGAAGGGTAGCCCGTCCACCGTGAAGGCGGCTATGGCCTTTAG
>JAFYGL010000700.1 GCA_017543165.1 Victivallales bacterium
ACCAAGGACACGCAATCACTACTATCGTCCTTTGTCAGAAGCGTGTTTTCAGTAAGCGAGAAGCCGGCCTCGGGTGCGACGGCGAGGTACGCTACGCTAAGGCCATCGCTACTACGGTCTGTTGCAAGGCACACTATTAGCGGGAGGCTGCGTAGTCAGTTGGCGTTTTCCATAATTAACTTTGCCATTTCCCTGGCCGAATCAGTCTTGGCGAGGGCGGATTTGAGTTTGTTTCCCATTTCGCGGAACAGTTCTGGCTGCTCAATGGCTTTCTTAATATGCGAGGCAAGCAATTCAGGTGTCGCGCTTTGCTGTGGGAAATGTATTGCGCCGCCAAGCTTTTGCGCCAGCTGCGCGTTTACCGCCTGGTGATTGTCCGCCGCAGTAGGCAGTGGTATGATTATTGCGGGTTTGCCGAAAAGTGCCAGTTCGCAAAGACTTGAGGCGCCGCCGCGGCAAATCACAAGATTGGCGGCAAGATAGCATTCCTCAATGTGGTAATCTGCCTTGCGGACAGATGCTTGCAGGCCTGTTTTTTGATATGCTGCCTGTATTTCTGCGTTTTCATCAGTGCCAGTGAGATGTATGAATTGGAGGGGCAGGCCCTTAAGAAGGCTGCATGTTTCGCATAAAAGCTGGTTGATGCGCTGCGCCCCCTGGCTTCCACCGAAAACAAGCACTGTGAACATGCTTTCAGAAAGCCCCAGGTTTTTGAAAAAGCCTTCTGCTGGCTTGCTGCGTTGCGAGGCCTTGAGCAAATCCTCTCTCAATGGCATACCGACGAGGTGTGCAGGCGTGCCTTTCAACTGTCCTTCATCAGCCAATGGCAGGGACAGTCCGATTGCCTTTGCACGCCCTGCGAAAAGGCGGTTTGCCTTGCCCATGAATGCATTGCCTTCATGCAGTATCAGCGGGACATTGGATGGCAGGGCCTTGCATGTCGCCACAGAGGCGTAGCTTCCCATTCCAAGCGCCACATCGGGCTTGAGTTGGCTGATGATTTGCTTTGTGGCGTTTTTCACCTTCAGGTATTTGAAGGGCAGGGCGAGCCAACCTGCTATGCTGGCGGGCCTGCTTATATAGCCCACTTCCTGTGCGGGAATGCCAGCATCCTTTGCCAGTTTTAATTGTTCCTGTGCGTGTTTCCCAGCGATGAGCAGGGTTACTTGCCCTCCTAGTTCAATGAAAGCCTGCGCTATTGATACTGTTGGATAGAAATGCCCGCCTGTGCCGCCGCAGGCTATGATTAAATGTTTTGCCATGATTTTCACCTCTTATAAAAAAGAAAGGCGCCGAACCGCAAAGAGCAATTTGATTATAAACCACAACTCTCCGCGTCTCAGCGCCTTGGGATACGGGCCTTAAGCCAAGTACTTAAAAGTACTAGTGCCTGATTCCGATGGTGGAATTCTCCCATGAAGCAGGTGCGTTCCATGGCAGATTTTCCGATTCATTCTCGCCAACGCTAACACATGAGGCGAGCAGCATTCCTGCCACTAGAAGCAGAAGCAATTTATACAATGATTTGTTCATAGTGAGAGCAGCAGGAGAACCGAGAAGGCGATGCTTGTCGCAAGGCCAAGAACTGAGAGCAGCATTCCTATTGGAAACAAGAATTTCATTGTAAGTATTCCTCCTGGCTTATTGCTCGTCCTTGGATTTGGCTTCTTCCTTGCCGAGACTGTCGCTGATTATGATTGTTGCTCCTTTGAGGGAGGTGTCTGGCTTGCGCATGCTCAATTCGACAAGGCATGTGTCTTTCTCAACCTTCTTGATCTTGCCTGAAGCAAGATATTCGCCATTGCTGGAGACGATGACGTCAAGGTCTGGCACAACTTCTTTCCTGCCCAGGTCAACTACCACGTAGTTCCACTCGTCATTGTCGATTATCACCGTGCCTTTTACGCTTGCATCCACCTGGCTCTTGTCTGTCAGGTCAGGCTTTTGCTTTACGCGTATGCCATCTCGTCCAGCAGGTCATTTGCCTCTTTCAGCAGTTTACGGAGTTCCTCCTTTTCTGCTTCCAGTGCCTTGATCTTCTTTTCCGCGGCCTGGACTTTTGCCTTTTCCTGCTGCAACTGCTTTTTCACAGTATTCAGTTCCTGGAGTCTTTTGTTGATTTCACCCATGTCGGATGCAAGACTCAGCAGTATTTTTTCAAAATCTTTTCCGCCTATGCCGTTTAGATTAGTCTTGAATTTATATGCAGTCAGAACTTTGCTCAAATTCTTTATGGCGGTCTCGTATGCCTGCCTGCGCTTTTGCAGAAGGCCGATGTTCTCCTTTATCTGGGCAAGGTCTTTTGCCTGTGAATCATAGACTGCAGTCTTTACGGTCTTTGCCTCGGCCTCCTCGCCTTCCTCCCCAGCGGGAGCCAGTTTTGTCTCCTTGATGACTGGCTGCTTCTTGGAGGCGGCTACCGCCTTGTTGGCACCGACTGATGCCGCCACGTCCTGGACTGTTTTCGCCAATTCTTGGTCCTTCTTGCGTATTGCCTCGGCGTAGGATTTTGCAAGAACCAGCAGGTCCTTGTAACTTTCCAGGGAACTGAGAGTCTCTACTGTGATGGTGTCATTTGGAAGTCCCAGTGTCTTTGTCATTTCCTGGATGGCCTCTGCCATCTCGTCTCTTTGTGAGATGACATCACCAGCCAGTTTGACCACGTTGCCAGTTTGCTTTTCAAAGGTGCTTGCATCGGTCTTGAAACTTTTGTATGAAAGGCTGCCGTCCTCTTTTGTGCCAGTACCTGGCACTGGGGCTGTATAGGTTATGCCCGATGTGAGGCCAGAATTGCTTCCTGTGTCGAGTTTCTTTGCGGTTTTATCAACGGTTTCAGCCAGGTTCGCTGCTCGCTTCTGGTAATTTTGGAAGCCCTTATAGATAAAAAAGCTAGCCACCGCAAGAGCAATTGCCAACACCGCCGCGATTGGTGCCAATATCCTGCCAAGTTTACCCATTAATGCCACTCCTTAAAAAGTTATTTTATATTGTTGTATTTACGATTCGTGAAATTAGCAATGCTTTTGAAAAGCATAAAGCTGACAAAAGGTAAAGTAAATTTTGTTAATTACAAGCCAATCTATTGAAAATTTCCACGAAAATGCGATTTAATTGCAAATTTCGCAGAACTTGTTTGAATTAAGAAGTAATTTCAAAACTATCATCAAAATGCGCTTCTTTTGAAATTACCTCTTAAGCATTCAATCACAGTCCTTGATTCCTCCACTTCGCATTTTTTTCTTCTGGGAATGAAGCCGTTTGGACTGGAGGCGCTTCAGGCGGCTTGCCTTCGTGGGCTTTGTGGCGCGTCTGGGCTTTGGGGGATTGGCCGCCTGCCTAAGCATGGCCGCCAGGCGGGCGTACGCGGCTTCCTTGTTCTGGAGTTGAGAACGGTGCTCCTGCGCGTCAATCAGCAAAAAGCCTTCGCCGTTGATGTTGCCATGCATGCGGGCGCGTATGTCCTCTGGTGCCTTGTCCAGCGGATAGCGCAATTGCACGGCGCTGTCGGTGCGGTTCACATATTGCCCGCCAGCGCCTGAGGCTCTGGTGCAGATGAACTCCACATCGTCAGGCTCCAGAAAGAAATCCCCCTTTATGACCAGTTTTTCCATGGTTTATATGCCAAAGTCCATGTATTGCCTGGTTCCAAGGAGCACGCTTTGCCAAAGTTGGCTGCACGGGTCGATTTTGCGTCTGGCAAGTGTGGCAAGTGGAATTGGCACGTATGTGAAATAACCCTGCCAGTTGCCAACCACCGCATCGGTCATTCCCGCCATGGCGGCATGCACTGCATGCTGTGCCAGATGCGAGCAGAAAATGGAATCCATGGCATTTGCTTCAGTGCTGCGAATGTTGTAGCTGGGATCAAAGTATTTCACATTGATTTCCTTTCCCCTCTCTTTGAAGTAGCTGGTGATGGCGTCCTTTAGCAAGGGGCCTATGTCTTTGTGCAGTTTGTTGCCAGACTTGTCATGGACGTCGTTCCCGCTTTCAAACAGGTTCTGCCCCGCGCCTTCCGCGACGACCACCACGGCGTGGTGCTTCCTGTCCAGCCTGCGTTCCAGTGCAGTCAGGAAACCATGTTCGCCTTCCAGGACGAAGTCCAGTTCAGGTATCAGGCAGAAATTGACCACGGAGCTTGCCAGGCTTGCGTTTGCGGCGATGAAGCCCGAGTCCCTGCCCATGAGCTTTACCAGACCTACGCCGTTCAAGCAGCCCTTCGCCTCGTTGTGCGCACATTGGATGATGGGCGCGGCATTTTGCACGGCGGTCTCGAATCCAAAGGTCTTGTCCATGAAATTCAGGTCGTTGTCTATGGTCTTCGGAATGCCGATTACGCTGATGGGCAGTTTTCTCTTTTCGATTTCCTGGTGGATTGCGTGGGCGCCCTTCTGGGTGCCGTCGCCCCCGATTGTGAAGAGTATGTTTATGCTCAGGCGGTCAAGCGTGCGTACCATTTCCTCCACTGACTGTTCGCCCCTTGAAGAGCCAAGGATTGAGCCGCCCTTTGTGTGTATGTCGTCCACCACGTCAGGTGTTAGAATGAGCGGTTTGAGGCCGTACTTGGGGTTGAGGCCGCTGTATCCGTACTGGATGCCGTAGATGTTGTCCACGCCATAGCTATAATAGAGAGTGTTGACCAGAGACTTGATGACGTCGTTCAGGCCAGGGCACAGGCCACCGCATGTGGCTATTGCGACGCGCACCCATACTGCATCGAAATACAACTGCTTTCTGGGACCCGCCGCCTGGAAGGCAGGTACCTTCTTGCCTTCCTTGATGAGGCGCTCGTTTTCCGCATTGTCTGCGCAATAGCTAATGGTTTCGCTGTCATCGACAAAAATCACATCCTTCAAATGTGATTCCAGTGTGGGAGTGCCTACGCGCTTGATGCTGAAGTCCAGCTTGGAGATTTCATCGAGAGGCAAACTCATATTCTGCGGTAGCATGATTTTTCTCCTGTATTTATGCAGTATGTGCGCAATAATTATAGAGGTAATTTCAAAACATCCAGTGTGAGCGCCTTAGCGGCGCTCACTCAAGTTGGCCAACTTGCATGTTTTCTTCTGTTGGACAGCCACACAGGTTGGCCAACCCGCATGGAATTACCTGGGGCTTTATCTTACAACTTGGTCAACATGAGTGAGCGCCGCTAAGGCGCTCACATTGGCATTTTTTAAATAACCTCTATGGATAATTCCATCTATTTGACAACGAAGTTCATAAGGCGGCCAGGCACCGCGATTAGTTTGACCACGGTCTTGCCTTCCAGCGCTTCTGCCACGGCCTGGTTTTGTTTTGCAAGCGCGACCATTGCATCCTTGTCTGCCTGTGCAGGCATCATGATGCGGGCCTTTGGCTTGCCATTGACTTGAACCAGGATTTCCGCTTCGTCCAGTTTGGTTTTCGCCTCGTCGTATGTGGGCCACTTCTCGTATGCGAGGGTATCAGTATGCCCCAGGCGCTGCCAAAGTTCCTCTGCGATATGGGGGGCCATTGGGCTGATGAGGAGCACCATTGTCTCCATGGCGGCTCTGTTGCGCTTCTTCAGGCGTGAAAGCTCGTTGAGTGCAATCATCAGCTGGCTTATCGCCGTGTTGTAGCTGATTGCCTCCAGGTCTTCCGTGACTTTCTTGATTGTCTGGTGCATGATGCGTTCCACATCCTTCGGCAGTGGTTCGTCGCAGAGTTCAGGGGCCAGATTGCCTGTGTTTATGTCCACGATGGAGCGCCACAGCTTGTTGAGGAAGCGGTTCACGCCTTCGACACCTTCCGTGTTCCATGGCTTGACTTCCTGCAGCGGGCCCATGAACATCTCGTAGAGGCGGAAACTGTCCGCCCCGTATTTTTGGATGATGTCGTCTGGATTCACCACATTCTTCAGTGACTTGGACATCTTGGCGGGCAGCATTGTGAGTTTTTCGCCTGTTTCCTTGTGGTAGAAGCAGTCGTCCTCGCGTTTTTCAACAAGGTCGTTTGGAACAAGGACGCCGCGTGTGTCCTTGTAGGATATGCCCAGAATCATTCCCTGGTGGATAAGGCGCTTCCATGGTTCTGGCGTGGAGACCAGTCCCAGGTCATAGAGCACCTTGTGCCAGAAACGGGAATACAGCAGGTGCAGGACGGCGTGTTCTGCGCCTCCGATGTACAAATCCACTGGCATCCAGTATTTTTCCTTTTCTGGATCCCAGCCTTGCTTGTCGTTATGCGGGTCGATGTAGCGCAGGTAGTACCAGCATGAGCCAGCCCATTGCGGCATGGTATTGGTCTCCCGCTTGCCCTTCATGCCAGTTTCCTTGTCTGTGTAGTCCAGCCATTTTGTGGCGCGCGCCAGAGGCGGCTCGCCTGTTGCCGTGGGCTTGTAGTCTTCCATTTCAGGTAGCACCACTGGCAATTCGCTTTCGGGAACCAGCTTGATGCTGCCGTCCTCGTAGTGCACCAGCGGGAATGGTTCGCCCCAGTAGCGCTGGCGGGAGAACAGCCAGTCCCTCAGCTTGAAGTTCACGGTTGGAGTGCCGATGCCCTTCTTGTGCAGCCATTCGATGATGGTCTTCTTCGCATCCGCCACGGAAAGGCCGTCCAGCGAAACCTCCTGGTTTGACGAGTGGAAAAGGACGCCGTTCCCAGTCCAGCAAACCTTGCCTTCCAGGATGTCCTCCAGCTTAAGGCCTTTTGCCTCCGCTTCTTCCTTGGTTGGCTTCAGGATGCAGATGATTGGTATGTTGAACTTTGTGGCGAAATCGAAGTCTCGGTCATCGTGGGCGGGGACTGCCATGATGGCGCCAGTGCCGTAGCTTATCAGCACATAGTCTGAAATCCAGATTGGAATCTTTGCGCCGTTGACGGGGTCGATTGCGTATGCGCCAGTGAACACGCCTGTCTTGTCCTTTGTGCCCTCGGTCCTGTCCATGTCTGACTTGGTGCGCGTGATTGCCACGTATTCGTCCACTGCGGCTTTCTGCTCTGGCGTGGTGAGTTTTTCCACCAGCGGATGTTCAGGCGCCAGCACCATGTAGGTTGCGCCGAACAAGGTATCGGGCCTGGTAGTATAGACTCTTATCTTGTCCTCATGTCCCTCCACCTGGAAGTCCACTTCCGCGCCAGTGGATTTTCCAATCCAGTTGCGCTGCATTTCCTTGGTGCCTTCAGGCCAGTCAAGGCCGTCGATGCCAGCCAGCAGCTGCTCTGCATACTTGGTTATGCGGAGCACCCATTGCCTGATGGGTTTCCTTTCCACTGGGAAGTTGCCCACTTCGGAGCGACCATTGATGACTTCCTCGTTTGCCAGGACCGTGCCAAGCGCGGGGCACCAGTTGACTGGCTGCTGCGATTCGTATGCCAGTCCCTGCTCATACAGCTTGCAGAAAATCCACTGCGTCCACTTGTAGTATGCGGGGTCAGTTGTGTTGATTTCCCTGTCCCAGTCAAAGCTGAAGCCGAACGCCTCCAGCTGTCTTTTGAAAACGGAAATGTTCTTTGCCGTGGTCACTGCGGGATGCGTGCCAGTCTTGATTGCATATTGTTCCGCGGGGAGGCCGAATGCGTCCCAGCCCATGGCATGCAGAACGTTGTAGCCGTTCATGCGCTTGAAGCGGCACCAGATGTCCGATGCCGTATATCCTTCGGGATGCCCCACGTGAAGGCCTGCGCCTGATGGGTATGGGAACATGTCCAGCACGTACAGTTTCTTGCGTGAATAGTCGCAGTCAACTGCCTTGAATGTCTTGTGTTCCTGCCAGAATTTCTGCCATTTCGGTTCGATTTCAGCAGGGTTGTAATTGTAGTTGTTCTCGCTCATTTTTGTGTCCAAATACTGTTATGCATTGCCGCCTGTCGCCAATGGGGTTTCCATTTCGAAAATGCCCTCCATGTCCTTGCCCAGGTAGCCTTCGGGTGTTTCAACTTGGATCGTGACTCCTTCTTCATTCAGTGTCAGGTTTTCAAGGAAATACATTGCGTCTTCTTTGCTCAGGCAGGAGTATTTGTAGCAGAGCATGATGCTGCCGTCTTCCGTGCGGATTTCCTCGCGGCCCAGGTCCTTGATGTCGATGTTCTGTTCCGCCATGTTTGGCATTTCCAGTTGTACCGATGGTTCCGTGCTGACCTTGAAATACTGTGCATTGGGCAATTCAGGCATGACAGCCGTCGCCTCTCGCCAAGGCGCGTAGTGCAGGTCTGTGCCGCCGATGAAGGCGATTTCCTTGCCATTGTGGGGGTACGTTCCATAGTCGATGTTCTTGGAGCATTTCAGTGCCCCGTTGGGCAGTGCGCTTATGTAGCTGAGTTGCAGCAATGCGTTTCTTGCCTCTTCTTCATTGGGGAACATGTATGTCACGTACTTGAAGTTTTCAGGGTCGGCGTTTGCCTTGTCCCAGAACGCCTTCTGCACTGCGCCCTTGCCTTCGAAGAAGCTGGTGAATTTCTTTTCGTCCTTCTTCCGTTTGATTATGATGTATGCGACGCATCCAGCCGCAAGGACTATGACACCTGCAATTATGCCAATGATGGCGCCCATGCCAATGATGGGTTCGGGCGTCTCCTCATCGATGACGGGCTTCTGCTTCCTTGCGTTCTTTGCCGCTTCACGCTCTTTCCTTTGCCTTTCCGCCTCTTCCGCCTTCTGCTTGCGAAGTTCTTCCTCCTCCTTCTTCTTGGCCTCTTCAGCCAGACGCTTTTGCCTTGCCTCCTCCTGTTTCTTCAATACTTCAGTCGGGTTTAGGTGCAATGGTGGAGGATATGCGGAGTTGGACAATTGAATTGTGTTTGACTGGGCGTGGGCTATTTCAGAATGGATCCTTCCTTCTGCCAGCCTTTCCTGCTCCTGTTCCTGGCTGAAGATGGCCTTTGCGTTTTTGGCGAGTTGCTCAAGGAGTTCGGTGGGATTAAGCCATGCCCCGTCCAGATAGGTGAAGCCTCTTTCCTCGTTTATTGCGGTGAAATCCTTCAATGTGCTCTGCATGATTTCATTTTCATTTTTCTCAATGAACTCCTTCCTTCCATCTGCAGCGGCGAATCTTTGATTCCTGATGAATGTTTTGCGGACCTTTTCTGTGGCGGCCTGGTCGAATTTCAGAATTTCCTCTTCATTGCCAGCCACGCTGGCCATGTCCTCCCTGCGAATGCTGCTTTGCCCTATGCGCAGATACCCATTGCGCTCACCTTTGAATACGCCTTCGATTTTAGACGGATACTGGGGGTTTGTCCTGTAGAGCACCTTTACTCGCTCGCCGACTTTGTAAAGAGGGTACTTCTTCTCTGCCATTGCCTCCAATTCAGCATCAGAAGCAAGAGGAAATGCCTTTTCCGCAGCCTTTTCTATGCGTGAACGTGCCTCAAGCAGGCAGTCATCCACAGTGTATGGCCTGGAATTGGCGATGTAGTTTTTCCATGCGGAAGATGTCTGCTTTTCAATTGTCTGGGCTGCTGCACTGGTAGTTGCATTTGGATTTTTCCTGTAGTACTTCAGCAACGTACTTTCTAGTTGCTCGACTCTTTGTTTGGAACGTTCGCTGCCAGGTATGCTGGTAGGCAGTGTAAGCTCTGCATACGCCACGGCAGCCGCCAG
>JAFYGL010000701.1 GCA_017543165.1 Victivallales bacterium
ACTCTCTTTTTCAGGAGCAGAAGGAAAACTGCCCAACGGCTGGCGGCTGAACCCAGCAATGAAACAGGACGGGCATGTGTCTGGCGTCGCAAAAATCGAAAACGGTGCCTTGTCATTCAGTTCTGACAAGCAATATGCCGCGCTTTTCACCAGTGAAAGATTCCCTGCAAGGGGCGGGCAGTTCTTCAAGGCCGCCGCCAAGGTATCTGGCAAGGGAAAATTTGCCATCGGCATATATCCCTACAATGAAAAGGGAATCAACCTGCCTGTCCCCAAGAATGACTTTGTCATCCTTACTGACAAGGGAAAGGACTACGCTGTGACGATTCCGATTATTGATTCGGACAAACTAAAGGCCGCAAGACTGTGCGTTGTCATTATCCTGCAGCCTGGAAGCGAACTGAAAACAAAAGACATCCAACTTAGAATAGAATAGCTGTAGTTGAAGGGGCCGCTGCAAGGTTTTGCAGCGGCCCCTCTTTAACCAGCTCCTCACTCAAGCACAAAGCCGTAGGTCATTCCTGCCGTCGCCTCAAAGCCCTCGCCTGACTTAAGCACACCTTTGAACGGCCCGATTATTGCACGCGCCCTGCGTCCTGAAGGCAACTTAGGGCACTTCTTGCCGCTTGTGCAGGCATAGAGGAAGAACACGTCATTGCCAATCCAGCACTGGTCATCAATTGTATCCATGTACCTGTGCACTCCGCTTCCCTCCATTATCCTGGCGTACAGCTCTTCAGGGAGATTCATCAATGAAGTGAAGTAATGCGTGGCGGCGCCAATCTTCTTGCGCACCATAAGAGGCTGCCCCTTTGCATCCGCACCCACCACGGCGTCAAAGCCAGCTTCTGGCAGGAACCAAGGCGCGCTTGCGCGGAAATTGGAACACTTGATATTGCCGTATTCAGGACCGCATGTCATCTCTGGACGATATTTTTCCAGGCTCATCTTGACCTTGATGCCAAGGAAATCCGCGCAATTTTCGGCGGAGGGGCCATTTAGCGGATAAAATGCGCCTGGCCCATAAAGCCACACAACTGTCGCCTTTTCGCGCTGGAAGCGTTCCATGAGAGCATTGCGCTGCTCCTTGTCCAGTATCAAGGTAGGCAGCATGATATACAACTTGTGACTTGGCACGGTGATAGTCTTGTCCAGCAAATCCTGGACAGTCATGTTCCTGTATGGTATCGCCAACTTGTTGAAGTTGAGAAGTATGCGCATGGCCGATGAGAAAAGGCCGTCCTGCACAGGTGTCTTTGTATAATAGAAGCTGTCCCTGTCCAGCACGATGGCGGTTTCAATGGGCGTGGTTCCCTTGACTGCGGGCAAATTGTCCCTCACCACTCTTTGCTCCATGCATATATCCGACATTGCCTTTTCATAGAATGCGCCAGCCGCGATGTCAAACCAATAGTTGAAAACGCCTGTCGCCAGCTCCATTCCAAAGCCCCTGTTCAACTGCCCCACGGATTCAAATGCCGTGTTTGGCGCACCGCAATAGATCTTATTGTCCCTGTTTTCAATGTCAAAGTATCCTGTGCGCGTGTCCTGCTCCACATAGATCATCTTGCCGTGGAGAAGCCAGGTGCTCCAGTTCTGCATGGTTGTCTCCGCCAGGCCAGTCTTGCGCTTCTCATAACTGCTGGGGCCGTGCACAAAGTCCACATTTGGTGATTTTGCCGCCTCAAAGAAACCATTGTGCCCGCTCATTGGCAGTGGATTTGTCGGATTGTCAGCCAGCTGTACGCTGTATCCGTAATATGCACCCACCATCCATTTGCCATCAGTGGCTTTCTTGATTATGGAGCCAAGTCCGTCCAATGCCTCGGCAAGCGCTCTGTTGCGGAATTCAAGCCAGTCTATGATTTGCTGGTCCTTGGATGTGTCAAACAACATTCCCACGCTGCCTTCGCCATAGCGGTTCCAATCAGGGAACTGCATTGTCTCAAAAGTCAGTCCTGGCATGTTCCAGGCTTTCGCCAAAGCAGTGTCCGTGCCGTATTTTTCCTTCATGTATCCGCGGAACGTCGCCAGGTCAGCAGGCGAATATCCGCACCAGCTGCGGCGGAATTTCGCATCCTTGTTGGCCCAGAACCATTCCCAGTTGCAGCCGCTGGCAAAACTGATGCCCCAGATGCGGTCCGCATAACTGCGCTGCTTGATGTGCTCCACAAGCGCCTTTAGCGGCGCCTCAGCATCGCGTATCCACCGTTTTGAGGCAAGCCCCTGCTTCTCACGCTCCAGATGAGCCCTGGGATTGCCTCCATAATGGGCTGACGCCTCTTCAGGATGAGCCTGGCACCACCATTCGGGCATGTCAACCTCGAAAATCAAGGAGAATATGGCGTCTGGCATGAAGGACAGCATCCTGTCCACCGCATAATCAAAATTTGTGAAATCGTACTTGTTCTCCCCCATCCAGAAACTTACGAATCCACTGTTGATGCGCTGGTTAGTGAAACCGGTGGTGCGCGATATGTCCAATTCAGGCTCATGATTTGCCGAGGCAGGCACAAGCCAGAATGTCCCGTTCAGTTTGTCCTTGCCGAACTCAAGATATGGCCTGCCGTTGCCCTGCCTCAGCCTGGCCTGTTTCAGTGAAGGAATCTTCTCCTTGCGTGCAGGCACGCTTGCTATGGGGGCATTGCCCTTGACTGCCACAAAGCAATCGTCCACATACAGTTTGAATCCACCACCTTCCACATGCGGGAACGGGTACTCTATTGTGAGTGTCTCATCTTTCTTCCACTTGTCACTGCCTGGCGTGACAGACAATTCCAGTGTGTGCTTTTCACCATTCGTCTTTTCCAGGCGGAAACGAATCTTGGAAATGTCCAGTTTTGGCATTTCCGCTATCTTCACCGTCATCTTGCCAGGAAGCATTTTAACTGGAATCAGAGTGCCTCTTGGCCCTGCATAGCCGAAGCCAATACTGCTCTTCCATGGCAGCAGCGTCGCAGGTTCGCCTAGTTCCACCGCGTTCTTTGGAAAGACAGTGGGTATAGACGTGTCGGTATTGCTCTTGTCATCACACAGCCAGCTGCTGTCTGAAGTGAAAAACACAT
>JAFYGL010000702.1 GCA_017543165.1 Victivallales bacterium
ACGGATGGGTGAAGTTCGCCCCAGTGAACGATGGTTGGGACCACCCAGCTTTCCTCGCCTGCAAAGCGGCATATCTGGTCGTGTATCATGTCATAGTCCCTTTCCACCTGGTCAAACGAGGCGAACTGGTATGGCCTGTCTGGGAATTCGCAGTGTGCGTGCCATGTCATGCGGAGCCAGTCCGCATTGTCCTGGAACTGTTTTTTCCATGTGTCAGGCATCATGGACAGGTTGAATTCACGCTCTGGCGTCTCGTAGAAGAGGTTAAGGGTGAATTTCACGCCGAATTCGTCATGGAGCGCCTTCAGCTGCGAGAGGTAGAGGCTGTCGAATATGCTCTTGTGCTTCTGGTGATACAGGTCCCTCAGGAAGAAGCAGTTGTCGTCAATGGAGAAGCGGTAGCGCGGCTTGGAGTACTTGTCCCATACGACGCGCACCGTGTGCTCTGCCTCGCCCTGCACGCCAGAGGCGGTGGCGGTAATCCTGGTGTCGAATTTGGTCAATGGAATGTCCGCATGGAAGAATTCGCCTTCACGGGTGGCGAGTATGCCATTGACCTTTACTGTTGCGCAGTTGGGCGCGATGCCAGTGACCGTGATGGTGAGTGAAGTGTCAGTCTGTTTGCCGTGGCGGTGGTTCAGTACAGCGCCATTGAAGGGGAATGTAATCCGAATCATGATTCTCTTTTGTCTTTTTTTAGTCAGGAAATGAAGGCATTTCCAAATTGTGAATAATCTGGGCGTACTTTATCTTGAAATGTCCTATAAACAAGTTGGAATGGCTCTTTTTTCAAGAACGCCGATTGAAAATCAAATGCATGTTTCAAGTCCAAACCATGACTTGAGAGATAGTTTCAATTTGCTGTCCGCGAATGTCCTTCTCTTTTCAGATTGCCTTGTTCCCCATAAAGGTAGTTTCAGTGCCTGTAGGCGCTGTTGCAAAACTACCTAGATACCTAGATACCTAGTTTTTCAACAGCCCCTGAAACTATCCTCATGGGAGGCAGAGCGTTTCAGATATTCAGCCGCCGCTTCCAAGAAAATTGAAAAAATCAATTTATAAATTTGACAAATTCAATTACTTGGGTAACTTACTTTTTCGTCAATTGAAAAGCCTTTGTAGTTGTTTGGGAGAATGGATATGATTAAGCATAAATACCAGCAGTTGTTTGATTTGCTTGAACGGGAATTCCATTGCGGGCGCTGGCCAAACGGAAGTAAACTACCCAATCTAAAAGAGCTGGCATCCGAATATTCAGTCAGTGTGAATGTTGTCTCCCAGACAATTGAGCTTTTGAAGCAGGCCTCATTGGTCAAAGTCAAGTTGGGGTCAGGCATATATTCCACCTTTTCGCCTGCAAGCCATGCTGAAAGCCTCCATTATTCTGGCAAGAGGCTTTTTGGGCAGTATGCAGGTGCAAAAAAACTGTCCATTCTAGTCGAGGACTATTTGCCCTGGCAAACAAAGTTCTGGGGTGTGTTTTTCAACAAGTTCACCAATGACAATCCAGACATAGAGCTTGACATACGCCATGGCTGCCAGGCATTTGAGGAAGCACAGGAGCGTTTTACAATGGCCATGGGAGGCGAACGCTTTTTGTCGCTGGCGATGAGCAGAATGCCTGATTTAATGCCTTGCAAGGAGGCGGCGGCATATTATCCCCATTTATACGATGATTGTTTTTTGAAAACATCCCATATAGGAAACTACCGTTTCCCCTTTGGATTCACCAAGCTTGAGCTTCTTGCTTTGGATGGCTTGCCAGAGGCGCATCCGACTGAAAACAATCTTGACTATGTTGAACGGATAAGCCCCCTCATGCAAGGAGGATATTGCATAAAATCAATTGCGGAGTTCCTGGAACATACAGGTTGCCCTTTGAATAAACTTGGCAAGGAGGCATTGACCGAGGATGAACGTAAATCTACTCTGGATATTCTCTCAAGGATAAAGAAAATGTACAGCGAAGGGCGTTTCATGTGGTTCCATGGGCAGTTCATCAACAGGGATGAGCAAATTGAATGGATTAACAACCGCAGAATTTCGGCATTGGAATATTCAGCCAACATGCGGCAGCAATATCCTGTCGGCAGCTCTCTCCGCGCATACAGTCTGCCCGACGGCGGGAATCCCCTGATAATCCCTTTGGCCGTGCAGATCAATTCAGAGACCTGTTTTTATGAGGAATGTCTTCGAGTCATAAAATCCCTTCTAAGTCCAGAAACTCAGCGCAATGCGGCAAATGCAGGAATATTCTATCCTATTCTCAAAAGCGAGCTGAATTGCCTCCCCGCATCTTGCAAAACCAGCTTTCTTGACGGCAAATACCGCTTGAGAGAACTTGGCAACCAACGGCTGGAAGAGGCCAAGGAGTATTTTCTTGGATGGGAAATCTTCTATTATCTTGAGAATAGGCGTGGAGATGAAATACTGGATATTCTCGAACATAAATTCAGCCATTACTACAAATACAGGAAAAAGCAAGAATCAGTCCCATTTTGACTTGGAGGCTGTTGATTCAAGTTTCAGCAAGGAGAATTTTACCACTGTTTTTTAACAATAGACGAGGTTGAAAAATGCAAGACAAAAAACAATCGAATTTCAGAAAGGAAACGGGCATGCGCAATTCATTTACGCTGATTGAACTACTTGTCGTCATAGCCATCATTGCCGTGCTGGCTGCCATGCTGCTGCCCGCATTAAGCAAAGCCAGGGAAAAGGCACGCGGAATAAGCTGCGCAAACAATCTCAAGCAACTTGGCCTCATGGTGCATCTGTATTCAGATGACTATGATGACTATCTGCTTTTTTCACACCGTGGCGTGAATTTCCCATGGACGTATGTGAATCATACATGGGGCTGGCTGCATGACATAGGGCAATACTTGAACAACGGGAAATACTTCAGCCCAGACTACAACAGTGATGTCAGCTCAACCAATATGCTCAGATGCCCGTCGCACGAAGAGGAGAACTATACCCTCGCAAGGGGGGATTCCATATACAAGATGAGCAATTATGCCTATAATGCAAGAATCGGCAATCCTACATATTCAAACAGTTCCTATCGTCCGCGCACTGTCGTGTCATGCAAGGCGCCCAGCAGCTTTGTGCTTATAACGGACGCGAAATGCAAGTCAATCAACAATTCAGCCTGCATCTTTGCGGCATCCACGGCGGCGCATGCCAATGAATGCATAGACTATCGGCATGTGAACACGGCAAACCACACTTACGTTGACGGTCATGTTGACAAGATACATCATGGAATCACAGATGATAATTTCTTCTGTGAAAACTATGCATTCTGGAAAAACGGAGACTTATGGTAGGCAACTTCTCATCTTGCAAGCGTGAAATATCAATGTCACATTGTCCGTTGCTACTGCTTGTCATTTGCTTGTGCATACAGCTTTTCGCGGGGCAAATGACAATCGTCCTGCCGGAAAAGCCAAGTGAATTCGAGGCAAATGCCGCCAAGGAACTAGGCACGTTCATTGAGGCGGCGTCTGGCACAGCGCCCGTGGTATTGCACGAGCCAGGCAAAGCTCCAGAAAAGGCAATCTACGTGGGGAGGACGCATTTTGCCGAAGCTTCTGCTATACAGGTCCCAGAGGGGGATGAAGCATGGTTGAACCAGGATATTGACGGGAATCTTGTCTTGCTAGGCAATGGCAGAAGAGGCACGCTCTATGCAGTATATGAATTTCTCGAGCACAACCTGGGCATAGTATTCCTGGATGATTGGAACACTTACATCCCGAAGACTGCCGATATTAGCTGGAAGGCAGGCATGCTTCGTTCAGGCGCGCCTTCATTCGCGGTCCGCGGTTTTAACAGCTACATAATCCTGGACGAACGCGGGCAATCACGTTTTTCCGCAAGAATGCGCCAGAATTTCTTCAGCTACTACATCCCTGCCGACTACCCTGCTGCGCACAGGGGCTGCATCGACGTTGTCGGCTCACCAAATTTCACCCATACATACTACCACTATACCAAGAATCTTTCAACAAGCCAGCAGGACATTCTTTCATGGTCGGAAAGGCACCAGGGAAGAATAGTTTCGACAAGCAGCGCTGGACCTGGCCAGATTTGCTATTCAAATCCTGAAACAGCAGAATGGTTTGCACGGAGACTAGGGGAATTCATAGCAAAAGACCGTAAAACACGCACGGCTGATTCATTTCCCAAATACTATGCCCTGGAGAAAAACGACAACCATAATGAGTGCGAATGCGCCAATTGCAGGAAATTGCTTGATAAATACCGCACCCAGGCTGGAGTGCAGCTTTTTTTCACGAACAGCGTCGCGAGGAAAATCGCCAGGGAATATCCTGAAATAAGAATTCTGTTTGATGCATACGGGAGGGACTGCAGAGTTCCTGAAGGAATCAGGCCCGAGCCAAACGTCGTGGTGCAGGTCGCCTTTGGATATGGCCGCCCCGAGCGTCCAAGGGACTGCTACAGAAGCTGGAATGCGCCATACAACCAGAATACCTGCAGGTTAATGCAGAGTTGGTTTGCAATTGCCAGACACAGGGCCATCTGGGATTACTGGGTAGATTATTTCAACAAGGACAATCTGCCTTCTGAAAATCTGCTGGCCACAGCGGAAAATTTGAAAATCTATAAAAGAATGGGAGTGGAATTCCTGTTCATCGAATGTGAATCCGCAGATTGCGCCAGCTTCCATCCATTGCGTCTTTGGCTTGGAATGCGGCTTGCGTACAACGTGGAACTTGACCCCATGGAAGAGGCACTTAAGTTTCTCAGCGCATACTTTGGCGCGGCTGCGCCTTCAATAGTCAAATACCTATATTTGCTACAAAATAGGATGCAGTCCCTGAAATATCCTGTCCAGGATCTTTCCGCACTAAGCCGCAATGACTTGGACGATGATTTCTTCACAACATCTGAGGCATTGTTCACAGAGGCGGAAAAAGCGGCTGCTGACGACAAGGTGATATTGGAGAGAATAGCCAATGAACGCGTACCTGTGGACAGGGCCAGGCTTGAACGGAGAAAAAAACTTTCCCCTGGCTTGCAGCCAGGGATTCCAGAGGTGCTGAGGCGTTATCGTGAAAACCATCTTCGCCGAATAGCAAGATATTCGCACCCAAACTTCTCTGGCAACAAGATCAAGTCGGTTAACGAATTCTGCAAATCAATAGAAGTTTCAATACCAGAACTCCAGGGGTTCAATCCAGATTCTGTTCTTCTTGATCTAGCCTGGTCGCAGTTATCACATGGACGCTATGAGAATCCTGTCGTGGAAGACCATGAGGCATGCGGCGGCAAGGCAGTCAGACCTGGTGTTGACAAACAGGAAAACAACGGCATAGTGCTTGGCATATACGATTTGAACAGCAGCCAGTACTGTGCACGGCATTGTATGATTCCTCCGTCTGCCTTGCCCAAGGATGAAAAATTTCACTGGTACACATTGGGGCGCTTGACTTTGCCGCGCACCCCATTGCTTTATATGGACTGGACCTGGGTTCTGCAGACGCAATTGGACGGCGCATACGGAAATCCAGATGTGTATGCCAACAATGTCAGCGTCTATGTGTCGCTGAAAGTCCAGGGGCCATTGTATGTGAAAGGCTCGGACAAGCCCAATCTCTACTGTGTGGACAGGGTTGTGGTCTGTCGTGCTGACATGGATACCAGGCACCCGTTCACATGGGCCATTCCAGCAGAATTGCAAGGGCGGAAAATCATGGCGGAAATATCTGGCAGTTCGCTGCGTTTTCCCGACAAGCTTGCAGATGCCGCTTCACTTGTCGCTTGTGCCCTGCCTGTTTCCAATGCAACAGTTTTGCTAAAAGGTGTTTCAGGGAGCAATACGCGTCTTTCTTCAAACAATGTAAAAAATGGGAAAAACACTTATGCCTTATATCGGCTTGGCCCTGTTAAATTAAGCAGGAACTCCAGTCTGGAAATAGGAAACAGGATAATTCCCTTAGGGGACTATTGGAATGAAAATACAAATGATATGCATTATGAAGTTTGGCTTTCCTTGAAAAGCACAAGTGACAATGCATATTGTGACAGGGTTTTTCTTGTTGAGGCAAATATTGCCTCCGAATAATGGCAGCGTTGGCCGATGGTGTGCAATTCCAAAAGGAGAGCTGTATGAGAGTTTTTATCTCTACTGATTTGGAAGGGGTGTGCGGTGTGATTGGGCGTCCCGATGCAATTGTGGGGAATGTCATCCTGCGTCCAGAAATTGCCAGGCAGGCCCTGGCGAATGAAATCAAGGCCTGCGCCGAAGGACTTGCGGACGCAGGCGCCGATGACATACAAGTGTGCGATGGACACGGCAACAGCGACAATCTGGACATTTTCACTTTGCCAAAGACCGTCTCGCTTCTTCAATGCGCAGGGGGCATCAATGAACCGATTGACTATGCGAAATTCGATGCAGTCGTGCAACTTGGTGTGCATGGCATGCAGCAGTCTGGCGGCTATCTTTGCCACACTTTCAACAGCCATGGGATATCGGGAATGTTTCTCAACGGAAAACCCATCGGTGAAATTGGAATATCTGCATACCAGGCAGCATATTTCGGAACGCCGACAATTATGGTCTCTGGCGATGAAACTGCATGCGAGGAGGCAAGGGCGCTGCTAGGCTCCTCCCTCATGACTGTGCCAACCAAACGTGCTTTTTCACGCTATTCGGCATTGAACTACCCACTTCAGGAAGTCTATGAAGACCTTGCGCAAACCGCCAAAAAGGCCTTGCAAAATCTTGCCTTGGCGCCATTGCCTTCCATGCCAGTTCCTTGTGAACTGACAGTCGAGTATATGTGTCCAAACCAGGCTGATGCAGCCGAACTGCAGGGACTGGAACGTATTGACTATCGAACAGTGCGTAGCAGAGGCAAGGATTTCTATGAGGCCTGGGCGCGTTTTTCTGGGCCAGAATCGGTTTATCAGAGAATCACAGGAAAATACCAGAGATAGCTTTGTTTAGAATATGGAAGAATTCTTTTCCAATGCTGAAAAACTTGTAAATCATGAAATACAGGAAAAACTGAAATTGCAGCTTTCGGGGCTTGGGATTAGGGCTGGCGATGTCTTGTTGGTGCATTCCTCGCTTCATTCTGTTGGAACTTTACCAAACAAGGCTCTGGAAGTGACAATGGCATTGATGGCGGTCCTTGGCCCTGAAGGAACACTGCTAATGCCAGGTTTTCAAAGTGGAAGCGAATACGCCCTTGCCTCCCAGGGAGTGTGTTTTGACCTGCGGAGTTCGCCTTCCGCCCTGGGGTATCTGACCGAATATTTCCGCAAGTTGCCAGGCGTGAGGCGCTCGATATCACCGACACATTCAATTTCTGGATATGGCGCCGCTGCAAAAACAATTTTGAGCGGGCATGAACATTGCCTTGTCACGGCGGGATGGGGCTCGCCTTTTGAAAAACTAATTGATGCTAATGGTAGAATCTTGCTGCTTGGTGTTGGACACCACTGCAATACAACCATGCATTTTCTTGAAAACACAGGCGGTGCCCCGACTGTAAGCGCAAATCGTTTCATGACGAAAGTAATAGACATGCAGGGCAATGAGCATACTCCGCAAATTTGCCCGCACATGCCAGGTCTTGCCAGGAACTATGAAAAGATGCGGGGCCTGCTTGAAACAGCAGGTGCATTGGAAACGGGCATGGTTGGCGAGGCGTTTTCACAATGCTTTTCTGCCCAAGTACTTCGAGACATCGCATACTTGGAGTTGAAAAAGAATCCATGTGCCTTCATTGAAGTGTTCAACCCATCTGCAAAGGAAGCAGTTTCTTGAAGCATCACGGCAAGGCTTAGTACAAGGAGAAGTAAAAAATGCAATTTTCAAATGAGCCATTTCTATGTCCCAGGCCGAAGCAAATAAGATTCGAGGATGGGACTTTTTCATTTCAGCGCAATAGCATTTGTGGCAAAACTGCATATCCTTTCAAAAACAAAGTGCTGGTCAGGACTTTGACATCGCTATTTGGCAAGGCTCCTGGCCCGCAGAACCTTCAGATATTATGCCAGCCAGACGCTGTCAAGGCACCCTGCAATGCAGAGCAGGCCTATTACCTTGACGTGTATTACGAAGGAATTGGCATTTTAGGGAACACTGAAATCGGCATTCTTTATGCATTGCAGGCATTAATGC
>JAFYGL010000703.1 GCA_017543165.1 Victivallales bacterium
ACCCCAAGGAATTGGAGAAGGTGCACACTCCGAATTGCAAGACTATAGAGGATTTGGCCAAGTTCCTGGGCATCCCTGCCTCCAAGACATGCAAGGCTGTGTTCTACAAGGACATGGACAACCGCCTGGTCTTTGTCTGCATACGCGGAGATTTGGAGGTCAACGAGGCGAAGTTGCGCAAGGTGTTACAGTGTCCCGAGATAGCCTTTGCGGACGACGCGCTGCTAGAATCCGTGGGCGCGGTGCCTGGCTTCGCGCCATTGTATTCCATCGACCCCAGCAAGGTCCGCGCGGTGGTGGACAAGTCGGCTGCCGAATCCTCGAATCTGGTGGTGGGCGCCAATGAGAAGGACTACCACCTGCTGAATTTCAACTATGACAGGGATGTGCCAGTGAAGGACGGCATCATTGTGACGGACATCGCCACCGCCCGCGAGGGCGACCCCAGTCCCGATGGCAAGCCATTGCAGATGCTGCGCGGCATCGAGGTGGGCAACATATTCCAGTTGGGTACCAAGTACTCCGAGCCCATGAATTGCACGTATCTGGACCAGAACGGCAAGTCCCATCCGATGATTATGGGGTGCTACGGCATTGGCGTGGGCAGGACAGCCGCTGCTGTTATTGAGCAGAACCATGATGACTATGGCCCGATATGGCCCATGAGCATAGCGCCATTCCAGGTGCACATCATCGGCCTGAACCAGAACCAGGACGAGGCAGTGCGCAGCACCTGCGAGAAGTTCTATTCCGAATTGCAGGCCAGGGGCGTGGAGGTCATCTACGACGACCGCAGCGAGAAGGCGGGCTCTGCGTTTGCGGATGCGGATTTGCTGGGCGTGCCTTTGCGTGTGGTTGTATCTCCGAAGACATTGGCCCAGGGCAGCGTGGAGTACAAGCACCGTGATTGGGGAAAGCGCTTCGAGCAACTGCCCTGCGAGGCTGTGCTTGAGCGCATTGCCAAGGACATTGACGAGATGATGGGTGAATTGAATCCCTGACATCCCCTGCATACTGGAGGAATGCAATGGCTGATTGCAGACTATATACCACGGCTAGTGAACTGCTGATGAACATCTCGCTTCATGCGGGGATGAGCATCGGCCGGTCCAGCTCCAGCGACGTATGTCTCAAGGGCGTTTGCGACGACACCGTAAGCCGCGAGCAGTTCACGGTGGAGAAGCGCAAGGACGGGCTGTATTTGAAGAACATTGGCCATGCCAAGTTGTACAGCAATGGCACTCGTGTCGAGGAATCGCCTTTGCTTGATGGACTTGTGCTGCGTTTTTCCTCGTACGTGCTTGCCATAGGCTCCAAGGCGGGACCTTCGCCATTTGAACTGACTTGGGAAGTCTTCACTGAGAACAATCAGCGAAGGGCCGTTTTATGGTATGGCGTCAATACCCTGGGCTCCTCCATGGACAACTATGTGGTCATAAAGAACAATGACATAGAACGGCAGCATGTCAAGGTCACCGTCAACAAGTCTGACCAGGTTTACCTGGAACACATTGGAATGGGGCGTTCCATCTGCGTGAATCATGTGGATCTGGAAAGCGGCATGATTGAAATCAAGGAGGGGGACGAGATACTGCTGGGCGAGGAGACATACGTGAATCTTATACGGGGCATACGCAACAAGAATGTCCTGTCCAAGGTTGAGATTTCCGGTACGGGCATGGGCGGCGGTGGAGGCAAGGTGGTCAAGATTGCAAAGACGCCTTTTGGCGTCATCATTGCCATTCTTCTTGTGCTGCTGCTGTTCCTACTTCTGTTTATTTTGTTTGCACAGTCAATATATGAAATGCTGTTTGCCTGATGCGAAGGATTTCCTTAAATAGCGCCTTCAGCGAAGGTGGTTCGGAAGGACATTCCCATGGTTCCGGATGGAGTGGCTCCGTCGGCCAGGAACTGCAGGAAAGCTATATGCGCCAGGTAAGCAAGTTTCCGCCCCTGTCGCCAGAAGAGGAAAGCGCCTTGACAAAGGAGTACGGTGATGCCAAGCAGAAGCTGTTTGGTTTGTTGCGCAGATACCCGTCGATTTTCATTGAGATAATGAAGGGCATCCGCACGGACGAAAGTTACGGTCGAATCACCAACTACTTTGTTTTGGAGGATTCTGACAGTGACGACGAGAACAACGTGCGCCAGATGATGGTTCATGTGTCATCAAATCTGCTGAACATGATTCCAGGCGCAGTCCCATCCTGGCAGTACAACGAAGTGCTGAAGCCAAATGATTTCTGGAAGATGCTGGAGCCACTGAAGCCCAGGCACTTCTTGTTCAAGAAGGCCTGCATCCTGCTGGAGGATGAACAGTGGCGCAAGCTGGTCATGACACCGAAGGATTGGCGCGCCAGCCAGGAGACGATAGTCACTTGCCGCGAGATAATGGCCCGTGTGTCCAACAAGTTGGTGGAGCATAACCTGCGGCTGGTCATAAGCATAGCAGGGCGCTATATGAACTGTGGCATACCGCTTCAGGATTTGGTGCAGGAGGGGAATATCGGTCTTATGAACTCCATAGAGCGTTTTGACTATACGCTTGGACATCGTTTTTCAACATACGCAAGTTATTGGATACGGCAGGCTATAACCCGCAATATCACCAACCACAGCAGGATAATAAGGATGCCCGCCAATACAGTTGCGCTGGTGTCCCAGATACGGCTGGAGGAGAGGCATATATTGAACGAGACAGGTGAGGAGGCCACTCCTGAGATGCTGGCGGAAAGGGTGGGCATTAGCCCCGCGAAGGTGCGGGCTCTCCAGGAGATGATGCAGCAGCCAATTTCCTTGCATTCCATAATCAGTGAGGACAAGGTGCTTGAGGATACCATAGCGGACCAGGAGGCATCCAAGCCCTCCGACAGTTCGGATTTGGAGAACCTGAAGGAGGCCGTGGCCAAACTGCTGGATGTGTTGACGGAGAGGGAGCGCAAGATAGTCTGCATGCATTTTGGAATAAATGGCGAGGAGCCGCAGACCCTGACCACCATAGGCTGTGAACTTGGGCTTTCACGCGAGCGGATACGCCAGCTGGAACTTCGCGCATTGCATAAGCTGCGTCTTCCTTCCGCCTTGAAAATCGTAGAGGGCTACAGCAAATTCTAAACCGCGCAGTTGTCGGCGGAAAGCCCTTTTTTTGAGCCATTGTGAGTAGTACTTATGTCATCTACAATAAAGATATTTGGCGCCAGGCAGCATAATCTGCGTGGCATTGACTTGGAGATACCCCGCAATTCGCTGGTGGTGATAACTGGCCTGAGCGGTTCTGGCAAATCGTCCCTGGCGTTTGATACATTGTATGCGGAGGGGCAGCGCCGCTATGTGGAGAGCCTGTCCGCATACGCCAGGCAGTTTTTGGACAGGATGCAGAAGCCCCAGGTGGAGCATATCGAGGGCTTGTCGCCTGCCATCGCCATAGAGCAGCGCACATCAGGGGCCTCGCCTCGTTCAATTGTGGCGACAACCACGGAAATATACGACTATCTGAGGCTGCTTTATACTCATATCGGCGTCCCGCATTGCCCCAAGTGCGGCAGGGAGATACACAGCCAGTCGCCACAGACCATTTGCGAACTGGTGTCCGCCATGCCAGAGGGACTGAAGATGATGGTGCTTGCGCCCTACGTGTCAGGGAAGAAAGGCGAGCATCGGGATGTGATTGACGCGATGCGCCGCGATGGATTTTCCAGAATACGGGTGGATGGTGAGATAAAGTCTCTGGAGGAGGACTTCAGCCTGGAGAAGACCAAGCGGCATACATTGGAGGCTGTCGTGGACAGGCTTATCAGCGGCAGGACCGAGAGTTCGCGGCTGAATGATTCCATTGAACTGGCATTGAAGAAGGGCAATGGCGTAATGACCTTGCTGGTGGAGGACACTGACACCAGGGGCGGCTGGCGCGAGGAGCAGTACAGCGAGCATCTGGCGTGCCTGCATTGCGGGCTTAGTTTTGGAGAATTGCAGCCACGCAACTTTTCGTTCAACACGCCGTATGGTGCCTGCCCCGTTTGCGATGGTCTTGGTGTGCGGTTGGTGTTCACGCCAGAGGCCGTGATACCCGACCCGAACAAGTCCATCAAGGGCGGCGCCATTCCGCTTTGGCGGCGTGGAACGCATCGTGGCATAATGCTGTACAACCACTATCTGCGCTGCCTGGCCGCGCAGTATAATTTTAGCCTGACCACGGCATGGAAGAACCTGCCTGAGAATGTACGGCAGATATTGCTGTACGGCTCGGGAGACGAGATAGTCAATTTTGACTTCTGGATGCGGGGCAAGTTGAACGAGTGGCGCAAGCCATTCGAGGGCATCATCCCAAATCTGCTGAAGCGGCATCGGGAGACCGAGAGCGACGAGGTCAGGGAGAGGCTGGAGACTGCGATGACCTACGAAACATGTCCAGAGTGCCATGGCAACAGGCTGAAGCCAGAGTATCTGGCGGTTACAATCAATGGCCTGGGCATACACCAGCTCTGCGCATTGGACATTGACAAGGCGTATGATTTTATCGCAAATCTGCAACTGAGCGGCGAAAAACAGAAGAGTGCCAAGGATTTGGTCCATGAGATACTTGCGCGTCTGGGGTTCCTGCGCTCCGTGGGCTTGAACTACCTGACGCTGAACCGTGAAAGCGGCTCCCTCTCTGGCGGCGAATCCCAGAGAATACGGCTGGCAAGTCAGGTGGGTAGCGGGCTGACTGGAGTGCTTTACATATTGGACGAGCCAAGCATCGGATTGCACCAAAGGGACAATGACAGGCTGCTGGACACGCTGCGCCGCCTGCGTGACCTGGGAAACACGGTCATCGTGGTGGAGCATGACCTGGACACCATGCGCGCGGCTGACTTCATTGTGGACCTGGGACCTGGCGCGGGAAGCAATGGCGGCAGGCTGATTTGCGCGGGGACGCCCAGCGAGGTATGCGCCTGCAAGGAATCTCTGACGGGCCAGTTCCTTTCTGGCAAGAGGAAAATTGCAGTGCCCGAGATACGTCTTAACGGCACTGGCAAGAGCATAATAATCCATGGTGCGAAAGAGCACAATCTGAAGGACATTGACGTGAACATACCCCTGGGCACGTTCTGCTGCGTGACTGGCGTGTCTGGTTCGGGCAAGTCAACTTTGGTGAATTCCATACTGGTGCGCGCCATCAACCGCAAGATGGGCATCAAGGACGAGGCACCAGGCAAGCATGACGATATCAGGGGGCTTGAGTACATAGACAAGATGATTGTCATAGACCAGAGCCCAATCGGCAGGACTCCCCGCTCCAATCCAGCCACATACACAGGGATTTTTGACATTATTCGCAGCGTCTTTGCCGAGACAAATGACGCCAAGATGCGGGGGTATGCGCCTGGTCGCTTCAGTTTCAATGTGAAGGGCGGCAGATGCGAGGAGTGCAAGGGCGACGGCATTCGCAAGATTGAAATGCAGTTCCTGCCCGATGTGTATGTCACATGCGAGCACTGCAATGGCAAGCGCTACAATGCCGAGACCTTGACCGTGCGTTTCAAGGGCGTCAACATCTCCGATGTGCTGGATATGACAGTGGAGGAGGCGCTTTCTTTCTTTGACGCAATCCCGCGCCTGAAGACAAAGTTGAAGACATTGCATGACGTGGGGCTTGGATACATACACCTGGGGCAGTCGGCCACGACGCTGTCAGGCGGCGAGGCGCAGCGCATAAAGTTGGCAACCGAACTGTCCAGACGTCCTCAAGGACATACATTGTATGTGCTGGACGAGCCGACAACTGGCCTGCATCTGGCGGATGTGGAGCAGTTGCTGAAGGTGCTTCAGGCATTGCGGGACCAGGGCAATACCGTGCTGGTCATCGAGCACAACCTGGGTGTGATAAAGGTGGCGGACCATATAATCGACCTGGGACCCGAAGGCGGCGAAAATGGCGGCACTGTAATCGCAACTGGCACGCCAGAGCAGGTTGCCAAATGCAGGAAGTCCTTCACTGGCAAGTACCTGAAGCCATTGCTCTAGTGGGCAGTGGACAGTCCACAGTCCA
>JAFYGL010000704.1 GCA_017543165.1 Victivallales bacterium
CAGATGCCCGTAATGGACGGGTATGAGGCCACAAGGAAGATAAGGGCCCTGGAAAACCGGAAACTGGCGGGCATCCCGATTCTGGCAATGACCGCAAATGCCTTTCCCGAGGACATAAGCGCCGCAAGGGAGGCGGGCATGCAGGCGTACATAACCAAGCCAATTGACATTGACGTCCTGAAAGGCGAGCTTGTCAATGTCTTGAAAGCAAGAAGTTCTTCTTGAACGGCCACGCATCGGGCGGCTGTGCAGTAAGGGCATTTGTGTTTGTGTTGCTGGATTTTTGGTTTTTTCCCATAAATGAGTTATAACATAAAGAATGATCCTACAGAGGCTGTGGGGTTTGAAGGCGGTTCCGGGCAGGACTTTAATCGAACTGTCGCAATTGCCACGCCGAATGTCACTATGGCGAGCGGGGCCAGGCGGCCTGTGCCGGAGCAGAAATCTTCCAGTCAGAATGGGGAACTTGAGGACTTCGTCAAGGGCGTCAGCATAAATCCCTATATAAGCTCGATCCTTGACATGTCCTCCAATTTAAACGGGGAACTCGACAACATCAAGGAAAGCTATGCTCTTCTGGAGGAATTCGCCGATGGGGGCACGGCGTCGGTCTTCAGTGCGCGTGACAGGAAACTGAGCCGTCTTGTGGCCGTCAAGTCCCTGAAAATGACAGACGGGGACAACACGGAAATGGTCGAGGCATTTGTGGCGGAGGCGAAGGTGACTGCGCAGCTGGATCATCCCGGGATAATCCCCATATATGGTCTGTACACGGACGACAAAAATGGCATTCACCTGATAATGAAGCTGGTCAACGGCAAGACCTTGCGGGAATATCTGCGGAATATTGTGTTGAACTACCGCACAAGGGGCATGGGCGAATTCGACGAGGACGTCATGCTGAGAAAGCGCCTGGAGATATTCCTGCATGTCTGCGACACCATCGCGTATGCGCACCATCGCAATGTCATACACAGGGACCTCAAGCCTGAAAACATAATGATAGGAAAATACATGGAGGTCTATGTCATGGACTGGGGGCTGGCGAAGGTCATTGACGAGGAGGGGGACAATATGGTCAAGCTGTCGGGGACCCCGCGATATTTTCCGCCTGAGGTGCTTCGCCGCCAGGGGCTTGACTTGCGCTCCGATATTTTCACACTTGGACTGATTCTGCAGGAAGTTGTCACGCTTCAGCCGGCTGTGCCGGGAAACGATGAAAAGGAGTACATGGCGAACATCCTCCAGGAAAACCTGGAGCCCGTCGCGCATCTGTTCGGGCGGAGCGTCGATGCGGATCTCCAGGCGATTATCCTTAAGGCCACTGCATACAATATGGAGGAAAGGTACCAGACCGTCGATGCTTTTGCTGAAGACCTTCGGCGGTACATGGGCGGCCTCTCCATTGCAGCCAGGCCAGGCGGTTTCTTCAGCAGAATCCTGCGGAGCATCTTCGGGTAGCGCCCTGTGCAGCGCACAATGGACTATAGCAAGTTTCAGTTGAGAGGCAATTTCAAAACCTGCGCATTTCGATGATGGTTTTGAAATCACCTCTAGAATATGGGAGCAAGAGGAGTTTTTTGACAATGACGATTGATGATTTGATTGCATTCGGCGCCAATACTCAAGAGGGGCTGAAAAGGTGCCTTAACAACGAGGCCTTCTATCTTAAAATGGTGGCGAAAGTGCCAGGGGACGTCAATTTCCAGAAGTTGTATGATGCCATGGCGGCTGGCGACATGGACGCTGCATTTGATGCGTGCCACGCAATCAAGGGCGCTGCGACAAATCTGGCTTTGACACCCTTGGCGACGCCTGTCTGCGAACTTACGGAAATCCTCCGTGCCCGCAAGGAGACAGATTGCACTGCGCTGCTTGAGGCGATTCGCAATGCGCGAAATGAACTGGAGGCAATTTGCGCAAAGTGAATTGAATGGATAAAATCATAGAGACATTGCGGGCTGGAATCAAATGCTTTGTGTATCCAGGCGCCCCTGCCAGGGAGCTTGCTGGTGACAAATCGTTCGTATGCAGTTCGCATCCCTGGCGCGAAATCTGCTTTGTCGTGCAGGGCAAAAGTCTCTATCAGCTGGAGGGCAGGACGTATGAGCTTGCGCCAGGTAGCCTGGTTCTTATAGACAGCCAGGTCAGGCACGCCAGCGGCTATCTGCCCTCTGACGCTGGACTTATACACCTTTGGCTATGCCTTTATCCAGAGAGGGCATACATCAGCCTGTTCAAGATAAACGAGAACAACGAGTATCTGGTCATATCCGACAGGCTGAAACTCGCTTCGGAATACATTGCCATCCTAAAGCAGCGCTGGGATGAGATGGCGAGGGTGTCCTCAATGCAGTCAATAATGCCAGACGCCGCCATGCTGGATGAATATATGAGGGCGGCGATTAACATGGTGTTGGACGAGATAGCCTTTCAACTTTCGCATGCCGCCATTGAACGGGTGGACAAGGTGGAGGATCCGATTGTCAACGCCATAATGCGCTATGCGAATGTCAATAGCACCAGGAACTGCTCCTATAGCATGCTGGAGAAACTGACAGGATACAACCGCTACTATCTAGCCCGCTATTTCCGCAGGAAGACCAATTTGTCCATTGGCGATTACATAAACTATTTGCGTGCAAAGTATGTGTACAATGCGTTGAAGCAGGGCATCACCCAAAAGGAAATAGCATACGAACTTGGTTTTTCATCCCCTTCCAATTTCTGGAGCTGGCTTCGAAAGCACAAGGCAGAAATCGAGAAGATGG
>JAFYGL010000705.1 GCA_017543165.1 Victivallales bacterium
ATGCGCACGGTATCCACCACAAACGCGGCGGACAGCCTGGCATCGGGCAGGCAGGATTTCATATTGACGGCCATCTTCAGCGCGTTGATCGCGGCCTCGGAACCATCCAGAACCACCAGAATGCTTTGCGCAAAGGGAATGCCCCGAGGCTTTTCATCTTCCTTTGCCTCCGCAGACTGACGCCCAGGCTCATTTTTATCTCTATTGAAGTAATCAGACAGCCTCATTGTCTATCACCCTCCTTTCTGGCATATTCAGCATCATTGGCGGCCTCAAGCCTTTTCTTCACCATTTTCATCGTGAAGAAAGAATCCAGTTCACGGCTTTCAAGCTGCTCCTCGATGAAATGCAAAGTGTCCTTGTAATTGGGAATGAATATATGCTCCAGCGCATTTACACGGCGCTGCGTCTTCTTCAATTCACGCGCCAGCAGCCATACTGATGTCTCCAGTTCAGCCAGGCGGTTTGCGGTCTCGGTGAGTTTCAGGAAATCCACCATGGTCTTGTCCGCCAGCGAATCAGTGCCCACAAAGCCGAACTGCGGCTTGAACTCGCCTTGCTTCACGCTTATGGTGGGAATCCTCACGCCAGCGGCAACACGGGTGTCCACGGTGACTTCATGCTCGTAGTGAATACCGTCCGCAATGCTTCTCATACGCTGGTATCCGTTTCTGCAAAGGGCCAGTCTCAACGTGGCGGAAGCCTGGCGGCTGCGCTCGTTCAGTTCCAGCTGCACTTCCTTCACACGGTCCAGAAGACGCATCAGCTCCATCACCAGAATCTCCCGCTTCTGCTCCAGAAGGGAAAAGCCCTCCGTGGCCATGGCAAGCTCCCGCTTGAGGTTTATCTGGTTGCTCTTGGTTGGCGCTATGTTGCTCTTGCTCATCTGCTTATGCGCTCCATGGTTGCAGAGACATCATAGTATTCGGAAAGTTCCTCCTCCGAAAGGCGGAGCAATTCGGAACGAGGCAATATCTTCAGCACATCCCAGGCAATGGACAGGGACTGCTCGATGCTCCTGTCCTCGAATTCGCCCTGGGCAATCACCTTGTTCTCGAACTCACGCCCGAACTTGATGTACAATTTGTCCACAGGACTAAGTTCTTCCTCGCCTATGACGGAGGCCAGCGAGCGCACATCCTTCACCTTGGAATACGCGGCGAACAACTGCGACGCCACATGCGGATGGTCGCTGCGCGTACGCCCCTCGCCAATGCCGTCCTTCATAAGGCGGGACAGTGAAGGCAGCCCCGCCACGGGCGGGTATATGCCACGCTGGAACATTTCGCGCTCCAGCACAATCTGCCCTTCGGTGATGTATCCAGTCAGGTCAGGAATCGGGTGTGAAATGTCGTCGTTGGGCATGGTCAAAATTGGCATCTGCGTGATTGAGCCAGAGCCATTCTCCAGGCGCCCTGCCCTTTCGTACATGGATGCCAGGTCGCTATATAGATAGCCAGGATAGCCCTTTCTGCTGGGAATTTCGCCGCGTGCAGTGGCGATTTCACGCAGGGCCTCGCAGTAGTTGGACATGTCGGTTATGATGACCAGCACGTGCATGCCCTCGTCAAATGCCAGGTATTCCGCCATGGTCAAGGCAGTGCGTGGTGTGATAAGGCGTTCCACAGACGGGTCATCCGCCAGGCTGAGGAACATGGCCACCTTGTTCAAAACGCCGCTTTGCGCAAAGGAATCCACGAAGAAGCGCGCCACATCGTGCTTGACGCCCATGGCGGCGAACACGATGGCGAATTCCACATCCTCCTTCAGCAGTTTTGCCTGTCGTGCAATCTGAGCGGCCATTCTGTTGTGTGGCAGGCCGTTGCCAGAGAATATTGGCAGTTTCTGGCCACGCACCAGCGTGTTCATCAAGTCGATGGAAGAAATGCCAGTCTGTATGAAGTCGCGGGGATATTCACGGGCGGATGGATTGATTGGCAGGCCGTTGACATCGCGCCAGTCGCGGCACAATGGTGCTGGCAGACCATCCTTGGGACGGCCAAGACCGTCGAACACGCGCCCCATCATCTCCTTGGAGACGGGGACATGGAGTGGAGTGCCAAGGAATCGTGCCCTGGTTCCAGCCAGCGACAAGGCATCAGTGCCGCCAAACACCTGCACAACCGCAGTATGATCGGTCACATCCAGCACCTGCCCCAGGCGTTCCTGCCCATTGGGCGCGGTAATTGTCACCAATTCATCGTATGCGATGCCTGAGATATTGTCGATGAAGACCAGCGGCCCGTCAATGTTCCTGACGCCCGAGTATGTTAGACCAGGCATTCTCATTTGAGAACCCTCCTCTCAATTTCATCCAATTCGGAATTGACAGCCTGCTCCAGCGCCGCCATTTTCGCCTCGTCGCCATTGGGCATTTCGCTTTTCATCCTGAGGATGCGGGGCAATGTGCTCATTCCATTCACATCCGACAACGAGGCGCCCTTTGCTACAAGTTCCCTGCTGCGCTGCGCAAACTGCACCAGCAGTTTCATCATCCAGCATTGCTTTTCAGGGGAGCAGTACATGTCCACCTTGTCAAAGGAATTCTGCTGAAGGAAGGCGTTTTTGATGTATTCAGCCAGAAGCAGCGTCAGCCGCTGCGAATCAGGCAGTGCGTCTGGCCCCACCAGTTTTGCGATGTGCTGCAAGGAACTTTCCTCGCGCAATATCTCCATAAGCAAAGCCCTGTTGTCCTTCCAGTCGTGGTTCTTGTCCTTCCACCAGGGCGAGATTTCCTCAAGGTACTCGCTGTATGAGTTCAGCCAGCTGATGGCGGGGTAATGGCGGGCATTTGCCAGGTCCCTGTCCAGCGCCCAGAAGCATCTGATGAAGCGGCTTGTATGCTGCGTGACAGGCTCGGAGAAGTCGCCGCCAGGCGGTGAAACAGCCCCGATAACCGACACGGAGCCAGAGAGCCCCTCCAAAGTCTCCACTTTGCCAGCACGCTCATAGAAGCCAGCCAGTTTTGCGGGCAGATATGCTGGGAAGCCTTCGTCAGCAGGCATTTCCTCCAAGCGGCCTGACAATTCGCGCAGAGCCTCGGCCCATCTGGACGTCGAATCCGCCATGACAGCCACATCATAGCCCATGTCGCGGTAGTATTCAGCCAATGTGATGCCAGTGTAGATGCTGACTTCGCGGGCGGCAACTGGCATGTTGGATGTGTTCGCTATGAGGATTGTGCGTTCCATGAGGGAGCGTCCGCTGCGTGGATCCTGAAGTTCAGGGAATTCCCTCAGCACTTCGGTCATTTCATTGCCACGCTCGCCACAGCCGATATAGACGATGATCTTTGCGTCGCACCACTTGGCAATGGCCTGCTGCGTCATTGTCTTGCCTGTGCCAAAGCCGCCAGGCACGGCGGCGGCACCGCCCTTGGCAATGGGGAAGAACGTGTCTATCACACGCAGACCTGACAGCAATGGCTCGTACAAGGGGAGACGGCGGTTCACGGGACGCCCCACGCGCACAGGCCAATACTGGTACATGCCGAGGTCACGCCCGCCCGCCTTGCAGAGCACATCCTTGCCGTTGTAATCGCCTTCAGCAGCAATGAAACTGACCTTGCCTCCAGCATCGGGCGGGCACATGATGCGGTGCAGCACGCTTTCCGTCTCCTGCACTTCGCCTATCGGCATGCCTGGAGCCAGAGTGTCGCCTTCCTTGACAACTGGCTTGAAATGCCACTTCTTGTCCATATCCACGGCGGAAGCCTTTTCGCCACGCCGTATCATGGGGCCGCAGTCCTTTGCAATGCGGTCAAGTGGTCGCTGTATTCCGTCATAGATGGTGCCCAGCAAGCCTGGTCCAAGAAGCACGGAGAGAGGACGCCCCGAGCAATACACTGCTTCGCCTGGCTTCAGGCCGCTGGTGTTTTCATACACCTGGATTGTGGCGGCCTCGCCACGCACTTTGATGACCTCGCCAAGCAGGCGCATTTCACCTACTTCCACGACTTCGTGCATTCCAGCAAGCTCCATCTGCTTGGCCTGCACAATCGGGCCATTCACTCTCGTGATTATTCCTTTATGCTGTTCACCAGACATAATCGTTTTTTCCTTGTCATAATAGACAGTTCAGTGCGGGGCGATACCATCGCCCCGCGTATGGCAGACACTGCCCAAAAAGCG
>JAFYGL010000706.1 GCA_017543165.1 Victivallales bacterium
CTCATACGCAACTGGCGCGACGGCGAGGACGCCGTCGCTACTACGGACTATCGCAAGGCATACAACTAGCGCAATTTCCCTTAAAGTCCCATAAGTTCCATCAAGAACTTACATCCGCTCTTTATTTTTCATATACCTCGATTTCATGGATTCGCGCCGTCTTTGATTGCGGGGTGAGTTTGGTTATGTTCAGGCGCACAGCATCTGCCTGGCGCGGCTGGAACTTGTATTCGCCTGATTCCCCCTTCAGTTCCTTTTCCTCGGCCACGGTTTCCCACTTGCCATTTACACGCACCTGCAATTCAAATGCGGCAACGGTCTTATTGGCGGTATATACCACGATGCGTCCCATGGTCTTCGGCTCCTTGAACTCCATCTGAAGCCAGATAGGCAACTTAGGATATGCCTTTGAAATATATGTCAGATACGCCTCGTCATGGTTGGGGCCTGCGGCGCCAGGGCCTTCATACACGCCATCCGCCACATGCCACGCCATGTTGTCAGGCCTCCTGCCGCCAAAATAGTTTGAATTTGTGGTGACTTTTACGGTCTCGTTCTCAAAGCGCTGGTATGCCAGATTGCCTGGCTTCTTGCGGGATGCATAAACCGCCTCGATGCGCGCCTCCACCTCCGTCAGCAAAGGCAGGCCGAAATCCCGTGCATCTGTGGTATAGACACGGGCGTCGAAATTGGTGAATGTATCGGAGAACCTGCCGCCCTTTGCGTCTATGGCGCGTCCTTCGCGCAGCACATGCAACTTGCGGTTGCCAAGTCCAGGCACCGTGAATGTGGCGTTCTGCGTTTCCTTGGAAAGCCCCGCCGCAAGTATCCAGTATTCCTTGCCCACCTTCTTCACGCGGATGGCGGCGTTCACATTGTCGCTGGTTGCGCCTGGGAAATCAGGCGATGTCATGGCTGGCGCAAGCACGCGTGTGCATTCCTGGGCGAAATCCGTAATGCCAATGCCCAGTTCGGGATAATGGCAGTTGGCGAAGTTGAAGAATTCCACGCCGTTGCCGCCCAATGTGAAGGAAATCAAGTATTGCGTGCGTATTTCATCGTAGCTGGGAATGCGGCTGTTGGAGGCGCCGCAGTCGCCGTAGTTGAAGCCCTGCTGGAGGTACACCACCGACTGGTGATTGCCATGCGCCTTGTTCATGGCGGCTGCCTGCGAGCAGAAAACGCAAACCTTTTCAAAGTCATTGCGGGGCTTGCCGTAAAGCGGCCCTGGATATGGATGCAATCCATTCAGCTCCGCAACGTAGTAGAAGTCCATTGCGCCGCCAACGGTGTCATTTGACACCAGAATCGGGTGGTATGGGTCCTCGTCTCTGACTATATCCGCAAAATGCTTCAGGGTGCTGGCTGTGACGCCAGAGATTTCAGGTTCGTCACACAGATAGTACGCAAACTGGTTGTCCCCGTTGTCAGCAATCTTGCATACTTCCTGGCGTATGATGGTCTCCATTTCGGGCGTGATTCTGGGTGCTCTGATAAAACGGTGTGTAGGAGAGCTGGTCCACATGAGGCCACCGTCCACCCGTTTGTACGGGATATTAGGATCGCCAGAGACTCTGCCATTGGCGCCGTCAATATTATTGCTTCCCCAGTTGAACACTGGGAAATACTTTTCCTTTTCAATGTGCCAGATGCCGTACTGGTCCCGCCAGACCTCGCCTTTCCTGAATGGCAGTTTCCTAAGAGGCACAGCGGCATTGTATTTGCCTGCCTCCGCGAAGATAGTCATCCTCCCTTCTGGCAATGATTTCACAGGAAAACTGACCTTGTCCCCCTTTTTGATTTTCTTCTCCACAAGAACCTTGCCCTGCGCATCCTTGATGCCAGTGCGGATTGTGTCAATGTCGCCTGCCTTGCAAAGCAACTCATACTCCACGTTCTTGAGTTCCTGGGACACGAATATGGCGTTGCGGTAACAGGGCGCGTTCAATTTGATGTCCAAAGGCGAGAATTCCACGTTTTCACGGAAGAAACTTCTCTTCAATATGCGACGGCTTTCAGGCACCAGTATGTCCACCAGAAGTTGATATTCACCCTGCTCCTTGATTGGCACATCCCTGAATACTATGCTGCGCTGCTCCTTGGGGGCGAATTTTTCATTTACAAATGCGCCTGTGATGCCCCTGGCCCCGCCATTGAGGACTATGTCGAGAAGTATCTCCTGCGGTCTGTCCGACAAGTTGGCGACAGGCACTTCCACATTGGCCTTGTATTTGCCTTCGGAAGGCATGAGCTGCAAGGAGGGCGCCGTGACTTCCCAGGAATACTCCGCCAGATTCACTTCAATGCCTTCCACTGGCACGAATTCGCCCGCCACATGGAAGAGGCCGCTATTTGAAACTGTCGATTCTTCAGCAAATGGCGGCTCCCAGTCCCCGCGCGCAAAGTTGAAGCCCCATGTTTTGTTGTCAGGCTTGATGCTCATGGTGGAGAATGGAAGTTTCATTTCAATGATGTACATGTCCTCCAGGTTGGAAACGGCGCTCTCCATGTTTCCCACCCACTTGTTGTCCCCCACATGACCGCCTTCAGTGCGGCTGGCGGTATATGTCATGCCGTTGATGCCCACCATGTAGTGGAAATACCTGTTCTGCGTGTGGTTCGGGTCCACCATGACCTCCACATGGTCGCTGGAATAGGCGCCCTTTTCTGGTAGCAGACGTGGCTTTGCCCCTTGGGGGCGATGGCATTTGAACGCCACATATATCGCGCTGCTGTCGTATGTCAGGTATGCCTCGGTCTTAAGCGTGGCTGGCGTCGCCAATGCCAGTTTTTTGAAATCGGTGAACTTCAACGCATTCTGCCAGCAGGCGTCGTCCAAAACGCCATCAATGACTGGCGGCTGCAATGCGGCCTGCTTGATTTTGAGTGGCGCGGCAATGGCGACGAACACTGCCAGAAACAGCGTAAAAACTAGTCTTTGCTTCATTTGTTTGGCTTCCTTTTGTTTTGTTATGTCAGTAAGATAATCTCAAAAATTCCAACTTGCATGTTTTCGCCCGTTGGACAGCCATACAGGTTGGCCAACTTGCATGTTTTCGCCCGTTGGACAGCCATACAGGTTGGCCAACTTGCATGGGATTACCTGGGGCTTTATCCTACCAGTTGGCCAACTTGCATGTTTTCGCCCGTTGGACAGCCATACAGATTGGCCACCCCGCATGGAATTACCTGGAGCTTTGTCTCGCCAGTTGGTCAACCTGAGTGAGCGCCGCTTCGGCGCTCACATTGGATGTTCTGAGATTCCCTTTGTTGTAAAACTTCATTCGCTACATGAGATTCTCCAGCGGACAGCGCCCAAGGCGACTGCAAGCGACAGCGCCATGCCGACAAGCGGCAAATTGCCAGCAAGCGCACCTTTGCAATAAGTGCCCAATATTCCGCACAGCCCGCCTGTCACCACGGCGGAAAACCAGACGCCGCGTCGCAGGGGATGCCTGCCATGGCAGAGAACCGCCACCAGCATGGGGCAAATCACGCCTGGCGCATAGATGGAATACGCGCCCGTCAGCATGGCAATTATATCTCCACGCTTGCATAATGCAAACGCCAATGCCAAGATTCCCATGCCAGCAACTGCCACACGCACATACGCCACGCTTTCACGCCGCAAAATGTCCTTTGTGAAAATGGACGCCGCATTTATGAGGCAGGTATCTAGGGATGACAGCAAGGCGGACACTATCGCCAGAGACAGAATGACACCTAGCGGCTTTGGTATGCAGTTTCCCAGCACATACAGCAGAACGCCTGTGCCGCCCTGCCCCGCCTCAGGCGCAAAATGCCTTGCCCACACCCCAATCATCACGATGAGCATGGCGAACACCACCAGCACGCCGCTTGCAATCAGCACCGCCTGGCGGGCGGTGCGCCCGTCCTTCGCTATCAAACTGCGGGACAAAATGTCAGGCCCCAGGAAATAGACGCCGCCAATGACGAACAACTGCTTCGCCAAATCGCCATATCCGTATGATTCATTTATCAATTCCAGACGAGGCATTTGCATACTTCCACCGCAGAAATACAAGTACAGGCAACACAGGAGAATGCCGCAGACAATCACAGGCAGCTGCACCATGTCCGTCCTCACGACGGACAACTGCCCGCCAAGGGATGTATAGCCGATCACGATTGCTGACACAAGGAGGAAAGTGGCGCGGCTGTCCGTCCCCAGCAGAAATGAAATAATGCCAGACATAGCGGCGAACTGCCCTGCAATCACGCCAATCCACGCCACGCATATCAGCACAGCCAGCAGCATCTCCGCGCCACGGCCCACGGTGATACGCGCTACATCTGGCAAGGTATCCGCCTGGAATGAGCGAAAGCGGCTGGAAATTGTGAAGGATTGCACCAGCAGCCCCAAACTGCCCAGCAGCAACCACCATACAGCAGGAAAGCCGATGCGGAACGCCGTATCCACAATGCCAATAGTAGTGGAGGCGCCAATGATGGTCGCCAAAAC
>JAFYGL010000707.1 GCA_017543165.1 Victivallales bacterium
CAGGTGCTCGAAGGTCGGCCTTTCCTTTTGCCTTTCATCTAAAATAACCTCACGCTCCATCGAGTTCAACCATGGCGTAAAGGCGATGGTGATGGGTCCCAGACCTCCAAGATTCTTCTGTATCCTCTGCTCCAGGTTCAAGCCAGGTATCGCGGGGATCTCGGCTCCCCAGAAAATCGGGCGTTCCACACCGTATTTGCCCACGCCTCGGCACTTCCGCAGTGAGTTGATGAACTTCCAGTACCCGCCGCTCGATACGCTGTTTACACTATAGTGCATCGAGAATGACTTGCCTGGCGACAAGGCCAGCACAGGCGAGTAGATTTCGACAATGCCCGCGTTGTTGACCATGTCCAGCACCTGCTCCGAAGCGTCATCTTCGGTCACGAAGACGCATCCTGTACCGAGTTTCGACATGTTCTCGTAGAAGATTGTTCCGTTGTTTGCGAAAGAACCCTCCATAGTCTCGTAGGAGCCTGACAGCCAGTTTCGGGTTTCTGTTCCTGCAAGACCAGTGCGATGGCGCAGGGGAATGCCCTGGATCCGCTTCTTGTCGGTATTCGTCCATTTGTCATACCAGTCAACACGCCCGTCCTCCGCCACAGTCAGAATGCGCTCCAGCCGAACGGAAGGCCAGTTGGCTGTGAGTTCCAGGGTGTTGGCTGAGATTGCCTGGTAGGCGACCTTGATGGTGGGTTCGCTGTCGGAGACACGAAGAGCGATGCCTGTGTTGAGTTTCATGCCGATTCCCGTTTCGGCCACAAACGCGGGCAGTCCAGGAAACGCGACTGTGAAGCCGCCGTTGCGATAAAGGTCAATCCTCGTGCCGTTGGCGGTGAGCACCTGGGAACTTCTGCCTGGATTCAGCGTCTCGGCTTTCGCCTTGGGAAGGACGGAAACAGGCAGATAGCCTACGGACACGTCTTGCACGGACAGGGTGATGTTCCCGCCCAGATTGGCGCGGATGTTGCGAAAGGTGACCGTGTTGACATCCACGGGATTCGCCGCGTCGGAGATGTTGAAGACGAACCAGGAGCCAAGGTCATCCGTCGTGCGCCTGTCTGCGTCGTCGCAGTCTTTGGCAAAAGGCAGCGTGATGTTGGAGCCCTTGAATATCTTGAACTCTATATGCTTGTACTGCTCTTCCTTGAGATGAAAGATAAAATCACGGAAAAGCAGTCTCGGAAGACCGACGGCGGTAACCATTCCCAGTGGCGTGTCATTGACGGTCACCCTTGCGCAGTAGTTGCATCCACTGCCACCGAAACTGGACATTCGGCAGCGCAGGACTGCGATCATGTCAGGCCTGGGCGGCAGCTGCGGCAGACTGAAAGTCCGCTCGCTACCTGTCTTCTCTATCTGGAAATCAGGGATGGCTGTGGCGTCAATCAGTTTTGGCGGCGTCCCCGCCGCCAATATCACCATTCCCAGGAACAGCGCAAAAATGACACAGGCGTGTTTCATTCTATGACTCCTTTTCGTGCAAGACAGTGGAAATGCCAGTCCTTTTTCACACCGCTACTTCGTGTCTCGATCTGGATAGAAGAAGTTAAAACCTTCCGCCTTGTTGCCGTCAAAGGCGCTGATGACACCCTGAAGCGCCTGCTTCGAGTAGTTGAGGACATGTCCGCCCACAAAGAGGATGTTTGCGGAATTGCTGTGAGGGATGTGAAAGCCGTCCCCACGAAGAGGATAGATCAGGTTGCGGACGTTGGGTGGATAATTGGTGCTGACAGGTGAGTATAAATTCCATGCTTCAGGGTCGGTACCAGAGCTGTCCGCCAGATAGCAGACACCGCCACCATGCTTGAAGCCGCCGACTATCCATTTGGAAATCTCGAAACTGCGCGCAAAGCCGATATCGCTTCCGACTTGACCGAGATAAATGGCGTTGATGCCGTAGGCAATGCCAAAGGTGGCGCGGTCGTGGTGTACGGTATTCCCTTCAAGGCTCCTCTTCAGGGTACTGAAAGACCGCACGGCGGGCGAGGAAGGGCAGGAATAGACAGTGGGATCGCCCGTATAGCGCACCAGTTGCGCGAACCAGCGGGTGTCAAGGCCAGTGTTGTTCATGTCCATATACATGCCTGGAATGTAGTCATTGTTGTCGGAAGTGTACAAATTCATGGATTGACCGATTTGCCGCAGGTTGCTCGTGCAGGAGATTGCACGAGCCTTCTCCCGCGCCTTGCTCAACGCGGGAAGGAGCATCGCGGCAAGAATCGCGATGATGGCAATTACTACCAGCAGTTCAATTAAAGTAAAGCTTCTCTTTTTCATCTGGACAGATTCTCCTTGTTTTTCAATGACAAACAAAAAAACTATTTTCTCATAATGTGTACAGTGTACAGTGTACAGTGGACTGTGGACTGTAGGAGGTTTGTAGCGAAAAGCAGCGAGTTGAACTGCATCTTCCCAATGCGGAGGCTTTTCGCCCCGCGCACCCCACTGTTCACTGTCCACTGTCCACTTTAAACTCGAAGTATATTCTCACAAATCTGGTGCTAATTATACGATTTTAATCAGGGAAAACCAATAACGATATTGGAAAAAAATAGCATAATCCTGCAAAATGTAATCGCAGTGAAAAGTGCTGTTATTTCTCTTAATTCAGGTAGGAAAAGGCCCGTTTTTTACAATTAACTGGACAATATGAAGAACGTCCACTATTGTATATTATCTTTTTTCACTGCTTTCGTGATTGACCTATGAAATACTTCCAGTTACAGAATCTGCGCAACGATGGCTTGCCCTTGATTTACAGGGACATTCCCCAGGCCACATCCATTGAACTGCATAAGCATGACTATATTGAACTGGTGTTCGTGCATGGCGGAAATGGCGTGCATCTCCTGCAAGGACGGGAGGGTTTGCTGACCACCTCCATCATCAAAGGCGATGTCTTCACCATCCTGCCAGGCGAATGCCACGCTTACCGTGACTGCCGAGATTTCCGCATCTACAACCTGTGCATCAGCACCGACTATCTTCAAAGACTGGCGCCAGAACTCAGCAAAATGGAGCACTACGCAAGATTCTTCTCTCTAAACAGGCAAGACTGCACGCCACGGCTTCACCTTTCTCCCGCCGCATTCCAGCAGGTAGAATTCCACATGAGGCAAATCGTCAACGCCCTTAATTCACGCCGCGACACCCGTCTCTGGGCGATTCAAGTCTCCCTGGAAAATCTGCTTCTCTCCGTGTTTGACAGCGATAACGGTTCCATTGCCACCGCCACCGTCGAGGCAACGACAGACGAGAGGCTGTTCCAGTCCATCGAGCGTCTGGAACTGCATCCCGAACGCCCTTTGAAACTGAAGGAGGAGGCACGGCTTTCGGGGATGAGCCTGTCAAGTTACGCACATAAATTCAGACAGGCGGTCGGCTATGCACCCAACGAGTACGTGACTTTCCTGCGTCTTGAGAAGGCACGACGGCAAATCGAGGAGACCAACCGTCCCTTGTCTGACATCGCGCTGGACTGCGGATTCTGCGACAGCAACTACTTGACCAGGCAGTTCAGCAAACGCTACGGCATCACTCCAGCCCGCTATCGCCGTTCCCTCCGCTTCTATCCAGGCACTAGCCAAACCGCTCCCAACCTTTCACCCTGACATGGTTCATCAGAGGCTTTAGAACAATGTTGTTTACCCAGTTGCCGTAGTAGCGACGGCGAGTGCCGTCGCTACTACGGCAACTGGCGATGCGTGTTGCTTATCTTTCTAGAACTGATTTTTCTTCAGGAAGTTGCAAAGTGCCTGGGACAGGCGGTAGAAGCCCATGTCCGTGAGGTGCACTCCGTCCACGGCGCATTCGTAGAAATCCTCCCCCAGGGAGTTGTTCAGTGCATCGAAATATGCGAAATGTGCATCGCCTGCATTTATGCGCCTGCATGCCTCCGCCCGCATGATCTCATTCTTCTCCTTTAGACCGCCACCGTTGAGTTCGGGATGGCAGCACCTGCCTGGCGTGGGTCCCATCAGGAGGATTGGCGTTTCAGGATGCTTCTTTCTGATGATGTCCAGCAGATTTGGCAGCGTGGCGGCCAGTTCCTTCTCTTTGACATTCCAGGTATAGTCGATGATGTACATGCCAGGGTTCTTCACATCGGCAAGCATTTCCGCCAATTCGGGTTCGCCCTTGCCATTGCCTGAGAAGCCCAGGTTGATGACCTGCCTGTCCAGCCAGCGGGATATTATGTTCGAGGAGCACATGCCAGGCCGCGAGGCGCAGCCTCCCTGCTGGATGGAAGTGCCGTACCACACGATGGGAGCCTCGTCAGCAAATGGTGTGGGCGCCTCGATGACTGCATCCTCGTCCAGCCCGATTGCCAGGGCATTGACGCCGTTGTACAGCGGGAAGTTTATGATGACGTCCCTCATGCCGCGCTGGATATTTTTTACCAGTTCTGCTGAGAAGTCATATTCGGTATGCTGCATTCTTGTGACGCCGAAGAATTTCCATACGCCGTCGCATTTCAGGTACAGGTCGAATCCGTCCATGCCCGTGTCTGGCATGTGGTCCATTCTTGTTATTGCGCTGCGCTTTCCCTTGATCTGGAATGAGCTGCTGTCTGTCCTGAAACGCACCTGGCCGCCCGCTGTATTGGGTGACAATATGAATGCGCCGCACTTGTCCTTGGGCACCTTTTTCATCACGCCTTCCGGGAATTGCGTGACCTCGTCTGGCAGTTCATCCGGCAGGCGGTGGTACTTGTGGTATTTGTCAAACCAGTTGAAGCCCAGCAGCCTCATTGGCGCCTCGTAGGGCAGGTGCCATGCAATGCCGTCCCCGTTTGCGGGAAGGTACGCCATGTTCTCGTCGATTTTGCCGATTTCGTTGTCAGCCATGATTTTTCTCCTTGAGTTTTCACAATAAAAGCATAAACAACGGGTGAAATATACAACAATGGTGGTATATTCTCAAACCGAACAAAGCAAATATCGCATATTTATTCACATCAGGAGACATTATGATATACGATGTAGCCATAATCGGTGCAGGCGTGTCGGGGGCCTCGACGGCCTGGCAGCTGTCCCATTACGAACTGAAGACAATACTGCTGGAAGCGGCGGCGGACGTGGGCTTTGGCGTGTCCAAGGCCAATTCAGGCATTGTGCATGGCGGTTTCCACCATCCAGTCAGCACCTTGAAGGCGCAGCTTGAAATACGCGGCAACCTTATGTTCGAGAAGTTGCAGCACGAACTGGGCTTCCCATTCAAGCGCAGCGGCATCCTGGTGGTGGCCTTCAGCGAAGAGGAGATGCCCACGGTCAGGGCACTTTACGAACAGGGGCTTGCCAATGGCGTAACCACCATAGAAATGTGCGGCAGGGAACGGCTATTGGAACTGGAGCCGAAACTGAACAAGGAAGTCGTGGGCGGCTTCTATGCCCCAGGCGGTGGCACCATAGAGCCATACCGCTATGTGTTCTCGCTGGTGGAATCCGCCGTGAGAAACGGCGTCAATTTGATGTGCAACTGGAAGGCGGTTAAGGGCGAGCACAACGGCGAGCACTGGAAGATATACTCCGAGGACGGCGGCGTCATAGAGGCGAAATACGTCGTCAATGCGGCTGGCCTGTATGCGGACGAGGTTTCCAGGGCATTCGGCGCGGAGAACTACAAGATACATCCACGCAAGGGCGAGGAATATCTGCTGGACCGTTCAAGCCATGGCCGCCCCTCCCATGTGATATTCCCCGTGCCCTCCAAGCATTCCAAGGGCGTGCTTGTCATACCCACGGCGGAAGGCACCACCATGATTGGCCCCACTGCCGACCCTGTGGAGGACAAGCAGGACACGGAGACCACCAGCGACCATCTCCAGCGCATTCTGGGCCTGGTGAGGAACATGGTCGATGGCATCAGCCCCAGGGACATCATCACGTCCTTTGCGGGCCTGCGCCCAGTCCTGGATTCGGAGGACTTCTACATAGAGCCCTCAAAGCTAGTGCCCTCATTCATACATGTGGCGGGCATACAATCCCCTGGCCTGACTGCATCGCCCGCCATTGGCGAATATGTGAAGGACCTGCTGAAGGGCGAGGGGCTGCGCCTTGTGGAAAAGGCAAAAATCGAATACGATTTGGAGAAGAAGCACACAATTCGCTCCGCCAGCGAAGCGGAGATTGACAAGCTGCACCAGGAAGACCCCGCATGGACCCATATCATCTGCCGCTGCGAGAAAATCTCCGAGGCGGAAATCATAGAGGCTGTGCGCAAGGGGCATACCACGCTGGACGGCGTGAAATTCTACACGCGGGCGGGAATGGGACGCTGCCAAGGCGGCTTCTGTTCAGCGAAGATAATGAAGATAATCAGCAGGGAAAGCGGCATCCCCATGGAAGAATTGACCAAGAGGGGCGGCAAGAGCCGTCTCATCCTGGGCAAGTTGGGCGAATTGCCAGTGCAGTGCTAAGGGAGGTGGCATAGATGACATACGAAGAATATGATGTTGCCATAATCGGCGCAGGCGCGGCTGGCCTGAGCGCAGCCGCAGTCACCGCCGCGGCGGGACGCAGCACTCTGGTGATTGACAGGGAGGATTTCCCTGGCGGCATACTGCGCCAGTGCATACACAACGGCTTCGGCCTGCGCTATTTCAAGAAGGAATTGACGGGGCCTGAATACGCTGAAATGGTGGTGGAGAGGGCAAACCTGGCAGGCGCAAAATACGCTCTGGGAAACACTGTCACCCAATTCACCAAGCTGGGGGACAAGTGCTTTGAACTGACCATGCTGTCCGCAAAGGACGGATTGCGCAAGGTGCGCGCCAAGGCAGTGATGCTGGCGATGGGATGTCGCGAGAGGAACCGCGGCAATCTGGCGACGCCAGGCACCAGGCCCGCTGGCCTCTACACCGCAGGCTCCGCCCAGAGGCTGCTGAACATGGAAGGCATGCTGCCTGGCAAGAGCGCGGTCATAGTGGGGTCTGGTGACATTGGCCTCATCATGGCAAGGCGCCTGCGCTGGAGCGGCATCGAGGTCAAGGCGGTGATAGAAATCATGCCATTCCCATCGGGGTTGACGCGGAACGTGGTACAATGCCTTAACGACTTCAACATACCGCTGTACCTATCCCATTCCGTGATAAGAATCTGCGGAAAGGACCGCGTGGAAGGCGTGGATGTGGCTCCTTTGGAACAGGGACAGCCAGACGTGAAGCGGAAATTCCACATCAACTGCGACACGGTGCTTTTCTCCGTGGGGCTTATTCCTGAAAACGAACTGGCCGTGCAGGCGGGCGTGGAATTGAATCCCGCCACTGGCGGCGCCTTGGTGGACGCCAATTACGAGACCAATGTGAAGGGCGTGTTTTCCGCAGGCAATGTGCTGCATGTGCATGACCTGGTGGACTTCGTCTCCGAGGAGGCAGGCCGCGCAGCGGAGCGCATGCTGGCGTACCTGGACGGGCGTGAGGAAGGCAAGTCCTGGCGCGTCAGCGTGGGCGCGAACTTGAAATACGCGGTGCCGACGGCGTATTTCGCCAACAGGAACACCGTGTTCTCGTTCCGCCCCTTGATAGTCACCAATGGCGGCGAACTTACGGCGGAACTCAACGGGCAGGTAATCTGGAAGAAAAAGCTGCCCTTTGTGCGTCCTGCGGAGATGATTGCAGTGGAATTGCCCGCAAGCATGCTTACGGGCGGAGAACTGGTGTTCAAACTTGCAAAGGGGGAGTGACAATATGAGAAGGGAAATGATTTGCATCTGCTGCCCCAGGGGCTGCCGTCTGGTGGCCGAGAGGGACAATGAAAACGCCGAATGGGAAGTCAGCGGCAACCAGTGCCCGCGCGGCGCGGCATACGCCATCCAGGAACTCACCAATCCATGCAGGGTGGTCACCGCCGTGGTCAAGACCAACAGCAGCCAGATAATGTTCCTGCCTGTCAGAACGGACAAGCCATACCCCCGCGAAGGCATAGCCCAACTGCTCAACACACTCTACGGAATGACGGTGAACGTGCCAGTCAGGCGCGGCGACGTGCTGATACACAATGTGAATGGCACGGACATTGACGTCATCGCC
>JAFYGL010000708.1 GCA_017543165.1 Victivallales bacterium
AGCAGCAGTTCTCCAGCAGCATGCAGGGCATGCCCGTGCGTTTCGAGGTGTGCACCAGCTGCCAGCACTGCTCGATGGAGGTGGCGCCGCCCACTTCCGTGCCCACATACAGGCCATGCTCCATGGCGTCCAGCAATATCTGCGCGTGGGATGTCCAGCTGGAAGGCGTGACCACGGCCTGCACGCCAGGCACGTCCAGCAGCCTGCGGTAGTCCAGGTCCGCCAACGGCATTTTCTTGTAGCCGTTGTCCTTGAGTATGGCAAGCCCGCCCTCAAGCCTGTCCTGGTAAAGGTCAGAAAGCCCCACTATCTCCACATCCGTCATCTTTGCCAGCAACCTAAGCAAGCCAGGCCCGCGATGCCCCAATCCGATAAACGCAATTTTGACCTTCTCTTTCATCAATCTCTCCGCATTCCACTAGCAGCAAACATTACAAAAAAACCCGTAACTCCTTTCGAATCCCGGGTTCTATAAAACTGGGATGCTAGAAGGGACACGAACCCTCGACCTCCTGGGCCACAACCAGGCGCTCTAACCAACTGAGCTACTGGCATCATATATGCCAAAAACGTGCCTTAATATGCCGCAATCACTCCTTTTGTCAAATCAACAAGCCACATTTTCTTATTTGCCCCGCGCGAATCACCCCCGGCCCCATGGCAGTCACGCGTCCTGACGCGCGGCCATGGCCGCGCGAATCACCCTTGCACTTTCGCAAATGTACATTACATTACTAGCAACAAATATCATAAAACAATAATAATATAATTTTTAATGAAAGTAAAAGAAGAACAAGAATTTTTAATGCCCCGCGAGAAACTTAGTCGTCTTGGCGCCGACGCCTTGACGGACAGCGAATTGCTGGCAATTCTCCTGCGCACTGGCGTAAAAGGGCATTCAGTAACGGAAGTGGCAAGTTCCCTGCTGAAAACATTCAACGGCAGTTTGCAGCAACTTTGCCAGGCATCGGTAAAGGAACTGTGCCAGGTGCAGGGCATGGGTTTGACAAAGTCCCTGGAACTATGCGCCGCATTCGCGCTGGCAAAGAGGATGTCCCTCCAGCGCCTTGCCCAGCGCCCCGAAATGCGAAATCCACAGCTTATCTCAAACTACATGAGGGACATATTCAGCAATACGACCCAGGAGGAGTTCCATGTTCTGATGCTGGACACGCAAATGCGTCTCATACGTGCGGAACGCATAACCATCGGCCTGGCGGACCGCAGCCTGGTCCACGCACGGGAGGTATTCCGCAATGCCATAAGAGAATCATGCTCATCCATAATACTGTGCCACAACCACCCCAGCGGGCATGTCCGCCCCTCCAAATGCGACATTGATGTCACCAATACGCTTGCCAAGGCAGGTGAAATCATAGGAATCAGGGTAATCGACCACATAATAGTGGGCAACCGCCTCAATGAAGGCACCGCCAACTACTACAGTTTCCTGGAACAAGGCCGCATGCCCAACCAACCCAATATTTGAGGCAACGAATTTGCGTAGCATGCGCCAGCAGCAGGGCGCGGGAAGCTGCCCGCCGTCGCTTGCAGTTCAAAAGCCTTTAAGAAATGGCCTCCTGGAAGGCGCCGAGCATGCACCCCAGTATGCCAGGGAACTGGACGTGATGGCCGAGAGCATGGCAGTTTTCAACAGTGAGACGGCCCGCCGTGCGGGAACTGCCAAGAAGTTGCCTTGTTCCGTAGGCACTGCCAATAGGGGGTGAAAAACGGCGGCAAGTCATGGGAGAGGCCGCATCCACAACATGCAAATGCCCCTTGTAATGCGGATAGACCTGGTAAACATCATGCAGAATCTGCTCAGTGAATTGCTTTTTGAACTCCTGGTAACGCACATTGCCTCGATAATCGTCTCTATTGCAACCGCAGGCGCTTTCCGCGTCTTCAGGGAACATGGTGCGAAATGCTGTGAATGTGGCATGCCCGTTCATCTGGTCGTTTGAGGTGACCATGCCAGTGCTGGAATGCGTCATAAGATGGCCTGGAGTCAGAATGCAGTTGAGGTCACAGTTCTGAAGATAGAAAGTCAGGCCGTTCTGTGCCTGGATTTCATCATCAAGCCAGCCGTATATTGTGAAGAACGAGCATGTGGGCTTAAGATTTCTGGTTCTGCGTTTGAATTGCGGCGTGAGAAACCGTTCAGGTAGCAACGGCAGGTAGGATGAGGGATGAATTGCAAAATAAATCTCATCGACCTCAAAAGTCTGCCCATTGGAAAGCGTGGCATGCGTGCATAGCGGCTGCGTTTCATGGAATTGAAGACGCTCGATGGTGGTCGCAGTCAATATCTGGACATCGTAGCGGGCGAACTCGCGGCGGAATCCCTTGAGGAACGCATCCCCGCCATGCTGAATGGCACTGACCTGCGCATCCAGCCCGCAAGAACAACGGCAATGGTAGGAGAATGGCGCCTCTACTGGCGGCGTGCCGTGACAGAGCGACATAATTGGAAGAATCACCTGAAGTTCAGGTGCTTCAAGTCCGTTTTGGCATAGATATTCCTGCACGGTCAACGCATCATATTCGGTCATCTGTGCAACGAAATCCACCTGCTTGTAGTTTTTGACGTCAAATGTTGGCGTATGCCGCGCCACATCCTGCTCTGCCTCGTAGTATTTGCGGATGCGGCCAGCATATTTGGGAAAACACGCAGAAAGCATCTCCGCAAGCGCAGAGAGCCCATTGCTGGGCAGAGAGATATTGTACCCATAATCGGAGAGGACTACATTCGTCCTGATGGGGGCAGGCTTCACCACATCTTGCAGATTCAGGATTTCCAGCATGTCGGAAAGGACATTTCCGAAACCGCCCGTGAAATGAAGGCCCGTATCGAAACGCAATCCATTGCGGGAAAAGCGATTAAGATACCCGCCGATGAAGGGCAACTTCTCCACAAGAATGACCGTCCTCCCGCGTTGGGCAAGCAGCAAGGCCATCGTAAGCCCAGAAATACCAGAACCTATGACCAGCGTGTTTTTCATGTTGTTTTTTATAGTATGCGTAAATCTCAAAACATCCGACTTGCATGTTTTCGCCTGTTGGGCAGCTACACAGGTTGGCCACCCCGCATGGGATTCCCCGAGGCTTTATCTTGCCAGTTGGCCAACTTGAGTGAGCGCCGCTTCGGCGCTCACATTGGACGTTATGAAATTACCTCTTTGCTACGCGCGGTTCTTCTGCACAAAGTCCGCAAGTGTTGCGAATGTCGCAAAGATTTCGCGTTTGTTTTCAATGGAAGATTGCGGAATGCCGTATTCACGCTTGAGGGCGATGACGATTTCAACGGCATCCAGGGAATCCAATCCCAGGCCTTCTTTGAAAAGCGCCTGGTCATCTTGAATGTCCTCTGGCTTCTTTCCTTCAAGGGAGAGCCATTCTATTAGTTTTGCCTTGAGTTCCTGGCGGAATTTGACTGTGTTTTCATCCATGGTGTCGCCTCATTGGTAATGAAATATTTGATATGGATAATCGGAGGAAATCTTATCCAGAGCCTCCTGATATTTCTGAAGGAACGGCGTGAAGAAATCAGGGGATGGTTTGCGGGGAGCATTGTAGTCAATGCGGATGGGCGGCATGTAAATGTAATCAATGGAAGCAGGATGCAGAATGGTGAAGATGATGAAAATCGGCACCTTGCAGTGCGCAGCCAGATACCATGGTGCCTCTGGCACGCGTATTTTTCGCCCGCGAAGCATAATGGACAAACGCGAGGGTACATCGTCTGGAAGACGATCTCCCATCATGCAAAGCACCTCATGCTTCATCAGCGCCTCCGTTGCCTCCAGCAGCCCGCCAAAATCCTTTTCGTTGGATATAGCACGTATGCTTTTTCCCTCCATAAGGCGGGCATAGTACGGGTTCTTGTTGTCCTGTATCAGCAGATTGACATGAGTATTAAGTCCCTCCATTCGGGAAATCGTCGCCTGCCAGCAGCCAACATGGCTCATAAGCATGATAAAGCCATTCTTCGCCTCCTGCAACATCTCATTGCGTATTTCTGGATTGACATCCCGCATATCCAACTTGTGCCCTGTGCGAAGCCATTGCGCCGCAAGTATCGCATGCCCGTGATTCACAATCATCTTTAGAAAATGCCATCGCAACCTTCCAGAGAACATACTTTGAAGGTAGGGACGAGCCGCCGAAAATGCCTTGCGGTCGAACATTGCATAGAAAAATGCAACTGGCCAGACAAATAGACGGCAGAAGCGCAGCCCGAACACCGCCATGCATACCTTGAAGAATCCAATGCCAACGCGATTGCCGCGGGTGTCGCTCAAATTGCCGTAGTCCTGCCTCATGCAGCCTCTCCCCTTTCCACTCGTTCTGCAAAGAGATTGCAAGCCATGACTGGTACTATTCCTGATTTTATGGAGAATGGTATGACTAAGGCGGTTTTCATTCAAAATCCAACTGGATGAACTGAAAAAACAATTGGCTGTTTACTATAAGCAAGAATAAGTTATGTCAAGCGTTCCATCTGAAAATTGACACAGATTCCCCAAAACCTTCCGTCCCTTCCGTCCCTTTTAACAAACTATGGGAAGGCTATGGGCAAAATCAGGGTGAGACATTGGATAAACTGACCTTGTACGCTAAATTACGCTTGTTGCATTTTTGAAATGTTCAATCTTTGGAATGGCATTGTATTGTAGAAAATTTCTTGGTTTTGGTTTTGTGTTTGCATGATGGGGCGAGTTTTCTTTGTTTCGGGAATAGACACAGGGGTAGGAAAGACAGTCGTAACAGGGCTTTTGGCAAGATGGTTGCTGCGTCATGGATACCGTGCCATCACAGTCAAGATGGTTCAAACAGGCAACGACGGATACTCTGAGGATTTGGAAGCGCACCGCATTCTGATGGGCGGGGTGTCTTTACCCGAGGACCAAGAGGGGCTCACCGCACCGCAGATATTTCATTTTCCCGCCTCGCCACTTTTGGCGGCATCCCTGGAGCATACCACGCTGGATTTGAAGCATATCCAGAAGTGCGTCGCGACTTTGGCAGAGCGCTACGACGTGGTTCTAGTCGAAGGCGCGGGAGGTCTGGGCGTTCCATTGAACGAACACATTCTGGCAGCGGATTTTGCCGCTGAGCAAGGATGGCCGCTGATTCTGGTGACGAGTGGAAAACTGGGCAGCATCAACCACACCGTGCTCTCCCTGGAATCCGCCATGGCTCGTGGAATGACCTTGGCTGGCATGGTCTATAATTGGTGCCCCGAGGCAGATCCCACCATTGACGAGGACACGCCGAAATACCTCCGCAACTACCTTCAACTGCATCACATCGCAGCACCACTGGTCTTTGCTCCACGCGTAACCGACCTGCACAACCCGCCCGAAGCGGACTTTGCCGCGCTCTTCATGCCGCAACTTCCCGAGGAGGATTGGAAACACCTGGCCGCCCTGGACCGCAAACACATCTGGCATCCCTACGCGTCCATAGGAAACCCTCCACCTGTAAACTTCGCGGAGCAGGCCCATGGAACGCACATTCGCCTGGCGGACGGCACGGAATTGCTGGATGCCGTATCAAGTTGGTGGTGCGTGGCGCACGGCCACAGCCATCCTGCGATTATGGAAGCCATCCGCCAGCAGAGCAGACGAATGAGCCACGTGATGTTTGGTGGCTTCACTCATCGTCCCGCCACGGTTCTGGTGGAACGTCTGCTGGAACTGCTCCCCACTGGATTGGACGCAGTTTTTCTGGCGGATTCGGGCTCGATTGCCGTGGAATGCGCAGTCAAAATGGCGGTGCAATACCATTATGCGGCAGGGCATCCTGAACGCTGCAAGATGGTCGCGCTCAAAGGGGCGTACCACGGCGACACGGCAGGCGCGATGGCGTTAAGCGACCCAGACGGAATGCACATCCTCTTCAATGGCGTCATGCCGCACCATTTCTTCGCGGAGCAGCCCGCCACTCCATTCCGTGGCAAATGGAACGACGCAGACTTTGCATCAATGGAAAACATCTTGGCCGAGCACTCCAATGAAATCGCGAGCGTAATCGTCGAACCTATTTTCCAAGGCGGCAATGCAATGTGGCTCTACCATCCCGAATACCTCCGTCGCCTGCGCTCACTCTGCGACCAGCACGGAGTGCTGATGGTCTTCGACGAGGTGGCCACATGCCTCGGGCGCACAGGACGGCTCTTTGCCATGGAGCATGCTGGAGTAGTTCCAGACATTCTATGCATCGGCAAGACACTGACGGGCGGCTCCATGACACTCGCTGCCACGATTGCCTCCCGCCGCGTGGCGGACATGATTTCCAGCCGCGGCTCTGGCGCATTTATGCATGGACCAACTTATATGGGAAATCCCCTTGCATGCGCCGCAGCAAAGGCATCCCTGGATTTGCTCGACCAATATGACTGGAAAGGAAACATCGCCGCCATCGAAGCAGGATTCCGCGAAGGATTGTCCGCATACCAGGCGCATCCAAATGTCCGCGACATCCGCTGGCTAGGGGGAATCGGCATCATGGAACTGGAACACATGCCAACGGCGGCGCAGACGGCACAGAACTGCCGTGAAACGGGAGTCTGGCTGCGTCCGTTCGGGCAATGGGTGTACAGCATGCCTCCGTTCATCACATCGCCTTCAGAGGTCGAACAGATTATCCACGCCATGGGACGCCTGGCCGACCTTGGCTGGGAAAATCGCCTTGCACCTGTGCAAGCGCCTTCCGACCCCATCCTGGACATTCACGAGTAGTCCCAATGAAGCGTTTCTTCAGCATGAAAATGCGGGCCAGCCGCACCGTGGATGGCGAACCGCAACACATCTCTGGCGCAGAGAAAATCCTCCAGGAAGAGGATACTCCCCGTTTTGCAACGGCACTATTGGAACGTGCCCTCCACCACGCAAAGGGACAACCTGACTTCATCAACCTAAAATTGGAGCTGCTTGACGAGAAATCGATCCTGCGCCTTCCCGCACTCCCTGTCAAAACCATCACGGCAGATTCTCCAGAGGAAGGTCTTGCAAAGATGACGGAGATTCTGCGCAGCCAGATGGGCATTGCCAATGCAGAACGCATCGTGGCGCTTCTTCCTCAATGCGGAAACATGCGCGGGGCAGCCATCGTTGACGTGGATTCACTGGAGCGCATTGAACCAGACCATCGCCGCGGCATTCGCGTGACCTACATGGATGACGAAGACAGCGCCAGGAAGGGGCCCTCCTCTTCCAAGAATCATTTTCGGGAGGCAATTGTCCTGGGAACGAAAGTCGCCAATGCCCCGCATCTGCTCGGTGAACTTTGCATTTCAGACGACCCAGACTACGTGACTGGATACATCGCCTCCCGCGAAATCGGCTATTGCCGTATCACTTGCCTCAAGGAAAAGGGAAGCCCCGTAGGCGGGCGCATTTTCCTCTTTCGCGGCAATGCGGGCGATTTGCAGGAGACAATTGCATTTCTGGAAAACCAAGCAGTTCTGGTGGCAGGCGTTCCTGGCATACCCGAACAAACCAACAGATGGCAACGCCTTCAGGAAGACCTGCGCCAAATGGATGCGAACGGCCTGCGGCGAAAACTGATAGTGCAGGAGACATCCGCAGGCGCAGAAACGTGCGTCGATGGGCAAGAAATGTTGATGCTGGCCTCCAACAACTATTTAGGTCTTGCAGGGGATGAACGGCTTATAGAGGCGGCACGGAACGCAGCCGAAAAATGGGGCACTGGCTCCACTGGTTCCCGCCTGCTGTCGGGAACCCAGCGCGAACACGTGGCACTCGAACAGGAACTCGCCGTATTCAAGGGGACTGAAGACGCAGTCCTGTTCAATTCAGGATACATCGCCAACCTCGCCGTCATCTCAACTCTGTGCGGACGCGATGACATCATCTTCAGCGATGAACTAAATCATGCCTCCATCATTGACGGATGCCGCCTGGCACATTCGCGCATCGTCATCTATCGCCATAACGACATGGACAATTTGGCGCAAAAACTGCTGGAAATACGCCCTGCTCGCGGGCTGGTGGTTTCTGATGCAGTGTTCAGCATGGACGGGGACATCGTCCAACTCCCGCGTCTGCTGGAACTCTCACGCCAATATGGCCTGTTTTCAATGATAGACGAAGCACACGCCACTGGTGTCATAGGGCCTGGCGGGCATGGGACTGCCGCGCATTTCGGGCTGCGGGAAGGACCAGACATAACACTCGGCACATTAAGCAAAGCCCTGGGTGGGGAAGGCGGCTTCGTTTGCGGGCGGAGCCTGCTCTGCGACTACCTGCGAAACCGCGCACGTGGATTCATTTTCACGACTGCCATGTCGCCCGTTACGGCGGCAGTCGCCCGCACCGCACTTCGTGTCCTGCAGCAGTCGCCAGAACTTCCCCAGCAACTGGCTGCAAACGTAAAGGTCTTTGTAGATACACTGCGCGAACGGGGAATCGTGACAAGCACTGAGAGCGCCATTGTCCCGATTCCTGTCGGGGATGAACAGCGCACAGTCCAGATTGCGGCGCGTTTGCGCCAGCGGGGCATTTTCCTTAGTGCAATACGATATCCGACCGTTGCGCTAGGCCAGGCGCGCCTGCGCGCCTCTATCATGGCGACGCACTCCCCTGAAGAGTTATGCCATGCCGCGCAAATCATTGCCGATGAACTGAGACCTTGACCTTTTCCAATCAAAGCCCATCGCGAAACCAATGCCCCTCGGCGTGGGTTATTCCACTATCAAGATGGAATAGCGTTGCAATGCATTGTCGGGCATTGTTATGCGCCAGGTGCCGTTGCCCGTCTTGCTGATGCCACAGGGCACTTTGTCCTTGTAATCTGGCGACAGGGCCAGTGCCTGCTTAGGCTCGCCAGTCAATGCAAGCTGCGTGCTTGTTGGCGCAAAATCAAACACCAGGTCCTTCTTTATTGGCGACCAGGTGCCCTTTGGCGCGGTTGCGGGTATGGTCTGCCCCGCCTTTAGTTCAATGCCTGTGCCATTGAGCAAATGCAGCACATAGCGCGGCTTGCCTCCAGGCACATTCTCAATGTAAATCGAGGACAGCACGCCTTCGGGCACTTCTTCATATTTAATAATGGATTCCTCGCCAAAAAGTTTTTTCATCAGATTCCGCCCCAATGACAGCAAATCAGGACTTGGATTCCAGGCGACCTTGCCGCCAGCGGAACTTTCCTCCTCGTTTAAAATCGAGCCGAATGTGAGCCGCGAATAGATGATACGCCCCTTGCCGTATGGCGCGGAAATGACCACGGGGCTTTCATTCTTGCCCTTGGACGTCACCAGCACGTCGCCCTTCACGCCGCCCTTCTGCACAATGAAGCGGAAAGCATTCAGTCCCGCCGCGTATGTTCCAAATGCGCTCTCCAGATTCGCCACCTTCGTTGAGGCAATGGGCAATTTCAGCGTGGCGTTGAACACATCGGCAAAGGGCCATTTCTTCCTCTGAACCGCCAATTCGTTGTAAACGCCCGCGTGCGCACTGAGATACACAATGCCGCCAGCCTCGGCAAAGGCGCGTATCCTGGACAAGGTGCCGTCAGACAAATTGCCCGCATTCATCACCAGCAAAACACTGTAGTTGGACAAATCGGCAAGGCACTCCTCGAAAATATACTCGTACTGTATTCCCAGGTCATTCAGCAGTTCGCCCATGCCCAGAGCCTCGGAATTGTACGCGCAGTTTCTCGCGTAGTCTTTGCTATTTGTGGAATAAAGCATGGCAATGCGTGCGGCTGGCTTGCAGTATCTGCGCTGAACAGGCATTTTCCAGCGCTGGAAATCGCTGTCCGCATTCTCTGGCTTCGGGAAAGTGCCAATGGCCCAGGTCACCTGGTTAGCCACATTGTTAAGCCCCCATCCAAACTCGGCGATGTCATAGTTGCCCTGGGGATACACCAGCCCGAAAATCGGAATGTCCGCATAGTTCGCCAGGGTGTTCTTCATTTTGCGGAACGCCATGACTGGCCTGCGTGCCGCAATCACATTCCTGGACATAATCTCCGTGCCAAGAAAATCACAGCAACGCGCCAGTTCAGGAAGGGCCGCCCCCTTGAAAAGGCTGGAATAGGTGCTGCCCCACCCATAATGCGTGGTATATACCATCAGCGAGAAATTGGGCTTCACCGCAGACACGGTCTTCCTAAGTTCCACAAACCAATCGCCTACGCACTTTATGCGCCACTGCTGGAACACACGCCACAATATGGAATTCTTGTTGAAAAGTTCCTTTGAAGTCTCGTCCATCGGCAAATGCAAGCCCGTATCCCTGGTGAACTTGCGGCGGCAATCAGGGCAGGCGCAGAACTTGGCATGGAAGAAATAGACCTCGTCTATCATGATGCCGTCCAAATCCCATTCCTTCACCTGCCGCAGATATTCCTTCCTCATCAGCGCAGAATATTTCTCGTTGTTAAGGCAGTAGCCGCGAGTGCCTGTGGCATCGTCAATGGCCTGCTGTAGCGCACCTGGATACGGCACGGCCACCCTCATTCCGTCGCCAGCCAGCCAAAGCAGCGAGAAATCCTGATGGTCCAGGACCTTCATGCCACGCGCGTGGGCGGCTGGCGCCATGCGCTTGAAGAAGGAATCCGCCGCAGGCGCCAGATATGGGAATGTATGCCTGGACAGCGCACTGCTCATCAATATGGTGGTTATGCCAGCCCCTTTCAGTTCATCCAGCCTCCTGTCTATCTTGTCCTGCGTATCCCATTCCAGGAAAGTTCCTCCATTGCCAAGCCCCATTCCGCTTATGAGCGAATCATAGCGCCATGCCATCTCATCGTTGTTCTTCTGCTGGCAGACCTCTTTCTTCAGGTTCAGCACATAGCCTTCAGGGGCGGAACAGTCGTATGGCGCCAACGGCACGACGCCAAAATCAGTGGTGTATTCGGGTTCCTTGAGGTAGTTCTTGCTGGGAAGCGCCACCGTCGGTTCCCACAGTCCCGCCACCCGCCAGAAGCCGCGGCGGAAACGGTAGTCCTCATAATCAGTATGCTCCAACTGCAAGGCCAGTGTGGAAATCTGCCAGTCGCCAGACAATTCCAGCCGCGCCGTCTCATCCAGATGCACAATCCGCGTCGCAACGCCCACCATCCCAGCATCAAGGCTGGCATTATCCAGATATTGCACGCCGCCAATCTTCGCGGAGAACGGGCCTCGCTTTTCATCGTATGCGGTGTCTATAAGCTCTCCGTCCTGATGCGCCTTCATCATCCTGAACAGATAATATGTGGGCGTGAGAGTCATCCTCTCTCCCTCGGTAAGTA
>JAFYGL010000709.1 GCA_017543165.1 Victivallales bacterium
GTGGACTGCGCGGGACTTGAACCCCGCGTTCAGAAGGCACGGTTACCCGCAGCTTTGCCGCGGGCACCAGACAGTCCACAGACCACAGTCCACAGTCCACTGTCCACTCTATCTTCTTACCCCTTTTTCTCGAAGCGGTTGAATTGGCGGCGGCGCGGTGGCTTGGCCTTGCGGTCTATTGTGGCGAACACATTTTCGCTGCCGACGATGTCGCACAACTTCTGCCTGAAATCCAGAGAGTAGCGGATTCCTGCGTCCTGGGAGCGCAGAATGGCGATGTTGCCGTCGTTGCAATGCAGGAAGAAGTACAGCATTGCGGAGTTGCCGCTGTTTTCCTCGCAGAGTTTTTGCAGCGCGGTCAGCATCTCGTCCGTCATTTTATCCTCATACAGACGCACCTGCAATTCCTTTGTGAAGAGCCTCGGCATGTCTTCCGCTGGATAGATAAGGCGTCCATTCAACTTGATGCCCTCGTCCTCGTCCCTCTTGGAGACCTCGCCGTCGATGAAGACCACGGTGTCCTTCTTGAATATGTCCTTGTTCTGGGCCAGCGCCTCCTCGTATGCATCTGGGAAGAACAGGCATTCAATGTTGGTCTCCCGCGTTTCCAGGTTGAGGATTGCCCAGGGACGGTTGTCCTTCTTGGTCATCTTGATGGAGACGTTGCTGATATATGCCCCCACGCGCACAGTGGTGGTCTTGTCCTTCAAGGATGCCAGTTTGCTTAGGTCGTGGGACTGGTATCTGTCAACTATCTCCTGGTATGAGCCGATGGGATGCCCGCTGACATAGAAGCCGAGCAGTTCCTTCTCGTAGTCCAGTTTTTCAGTCAGCGACCATTCTGGAATGTCAGGAACATTTAGTTCGATGGACTTCTTGTCCTCCTCGGACAACATGTCGAACAGTGACATCTGGCCCGCCGCCTTGTCCTGCACATTCTGAAGGGCCATGGCGATTGCCTCGTCTGTCATCGCCAGCATTTGCGAGCGCCTGAGGCCGAAGCAATCCATTGCACCCGCCTTGATGAGCAGTTCCATCAGCTTGTGGCTGTTGCCTTCCACCCTTTCGCAGAAGTCCAGCAAGTCCTTGAATTGCCCGCCGTTTTCACGCGCCTTGACAATGCCAGACACCACGGATGTGCCGATGCCCTTTATCGCCGCCAGGCCAAAGCGTATGTTCGGCCCGTCGACAGAGAACATTGCATCGCAGATGTTCACATCTGGCGGCAGGATTTTAATGCCCATTTCGCGGCATTCCTTCAGGAAGAATGACATTCTTTCCGCGTTGCCGAGTTCGCTTATGAGCACTGCCGCCAGGAATTCCGCGGGGTAGTTCGCCTTGAGGTAGGCGGTGCGGTACGAAAGCAGGCCGTATGCCGCGCTGTGCGATTTGTTGAAGCCGTATCCAGCGAAAGTCTCCATTTTCTGCCATACGTTCTGTATGACCTGGTCGCTATGCCCCCTTTCGCGGGCGCCTTCCTGGAATTTCACGAACATGGACTTCATCTTGTCAATTTTCTTCTTTCCCATTGCGCGGCGCAAAATATCCGCCTGTCCAAGGGAGAAGCCGCCCACCGCCTGCGCCACCTGCATGACCTGTTCCTGGTAAAGCATGATGCCGTAGGTTTCCTTGAGGATGGGTTCCATTTCGGGCGCGTCGTAGTCGATTGGCACCTTGCCCATCTTGCGGTTGATGAATTCGTCCAGGAACTGCATTGGTCCAGGGCGGTACAGGGCGATAAGCGCGATGATGTCCTCCAGTCGTGAAACGCCGAATCTGCGGCAAAGGTCCTGCATTCCGCCAGATTCAAGCTGGAATACGCCGATGGTGTTGCCCTTGTTGAGCAGGTCGTATGCGGCCTTGTCGTCATTGGGTATTTCGCTGCTGGTCATCTTTATGCCGCGGTTCTTCTCAATCAGGTCCAGGGCGTCCTGGATGATGGTCAGGTTCCTGAGGCCGAGGAAGTCCATTTTCAGCAGGCCCAGTTCCTCGTCTGGCACAGCGGAGAATTGCGTGGTGGGTTCGTCGCCGCCGCCCTTTGAAATGGGGCATACATTGGAGACCCTGGTGTCGCAGATGATGACGCCTGCCGCGTGCATGGAGGTGTTTCTGTTCATTCCTTCCAGCGTGGTGGCGTAGTTCCACAGTTCCTTCACCCAAGGCTCGTTCTCTATTTTTGTCTTGAGTTCGGGGCTTGCCTCAAGTGCCTTTGCCAGCGTCATCTTGGGGTCGGCGGGAATGAGTTTGCACAGCATGTTGCCTTCGCTGAAACTGCGCCCCATGGCGCGTGCCACATCCTTGACCACGGCCTTTGCCTTGAGTGTGCCGAATGTGCCGATCTGCACCACGTTGCCTTCGCCATAGCGCTGGTGAACGTATTCGATGACGCGGTAGCGCCTGCGCTCGCAGAGGTCGATATCGAAGTCAGGCGGGCTGACGCGGTCTGGATTCAGGAAACGCTCGAAAAGGAGGTTGTAGCGTATGGGGTCCAGGTCGGTGATGTGAATGAGGTAGGCCACGATGGAACCTGCGCCCGAACCGCGGCCAGGCCCCAGCGGCACGCCGTCCTTGCGGGCGAAGTGGAGGAAGTCCCACACCACCAGGAAATAGGATGTGAATCCCGTCTGCTTGATGATGCCCAATTCATAGTCCATGCGCTTGATTTTGACCATTTCATCCTCGGTGTGCTCAGGGGCGTTGACATCTATGTTGTAGCGTTCCTTCATGCCCTCGATGCACAGGTTGCGCAGATATTCCTCCCTGGTGCCA
>JAFYGL010000710.1 GCA_017543165.1 Victivallales bacterium
ACCAGCATGACCAGCCCAGTGGTGGGCAAGTTTGCCATGATGGACTTGAATGCCGTCACAATAAGCCAGCCCTGAATCACATAGATGGGCAGGGATGTGTACATGATGTATTTTGGCGGCAGTGTTACTTCAAGAAGCACGCCCAGCAAAGTCAATCCCCAGACGATGCCGAAAATCGTCCATCCAGCGGGGCCTCGAAGCGTTACCAATGTGAATGGCGTATATGTGCCTGCGATGAGAAAATAGATGGTGCAGTGGTCGAAATACTGCCAGATTCGCTTTGCGGCGAAGCTCTTTGCCAGATGGTACATGGTTGAACTGAAGTTCAGCATGACAAGTGTGGCGCCATAGATGGAGCAGCTGGTGATGTGCCAGGCATTTCCCTTGATTGAGGCAAACACCACCATCAGTGTCAATGCCACAATGCCAAATACCGCACCTATCATGTGGGTTATGCCATTTGCCCATTCTTCGCTTCTGCTGCGGTGGAATTCATTTTTGTAGAACGCAAGCAGTTCCCTTATTCTTGTTTTGATCTTTGTGTCTTTGGCAGTTGGTTCTTCCATTGCGATATTTATATGTGTGCGCCCTGAAGCAGGGCGCACTCAAGTGACTTGCGTGTATTGTAGCGGCCACGGGAGTGGCCGCGAACGGAGCAGGCGAAACCTTAGAACAGGCCGTGTATGCGTCCAGTATTTGTGTCGATGTCAATGCGGCGGAAGGCAGGATCCGAGCCTGTTCCAGGCATGAGTTTGATGTCACCTGCGACTGGTACCACGAAGCCAGCGCCGTTGTAGATAAGGATGTCGCGCACTGGCAAAGTCCAGCCGCGGGGACGTCCCTTGATGGTGGGGTCATGGGACAGGCTCAGGTGTGTCTTGACCATGCAGACACCCAGGCCAGCCAGTTGGCTGTTCTGTTCGATCTGCTGCAACTTCGCCTGTGCCTCTGGCTTGAATTCCACTGCATCTGCGCCATAGACTTCCTTTGCTATGGTCTCGATTCTCTGTGCCAGCGGAATGTCATTCTGATACAGGAAGTGGAAATTGTTCTTCTCGTTTGCCGCCGCGACAACTGCCTCTGCCAGTTCAATTGCGCCATCGCCGCCCTTCAGCCAGTGCTGTGACAGCGCCGCGTATGCGCCTGCCTCTTCTGCGATCTTCTTGACCAGCGCGATCTCCGCTGGCGTGTCGGTGTAGAAGCTGTTGATGCACACGACAGGGCGCACGCCGCTCTTCTTGACGGTCTCGATGTGGGCCAGCAGATTCTCGCAGCCCTTCTCCAGAAGGCCGAGGTTTTCCTTGGTATATGCCTCGTCCAGCTTGATGCCAGGCTTGACCTCTGGGCCGCCGCCGTGCATCTTCAGTGCGCGTATTGTCGCCACCAGGACCACTGCATTTGGCACCAGGCCAGAGAAGCGGCATTTCAGGTTCCAGAATTTCTCGTATCCAATGTCGGCGCCGAAGCCGCTCTCCGTCACATGGTAGTCGCAAAGCGCGGTGCCTATCTTGTCTGCGATGATGGAGCTTTGGCCGATGGCGATGTTGGCGAATGGTCCAGCGTGTATGAGGACTGGCTGGCCCTCCATGGTCTGTCCCAGCGTCGGGTTCAGTGTCTCAGCCATCCATGCGGTCATGGCACCTGCGACTTCCAGGTCTTCCGTGGTGATGTTATTGCCGCCTCTGCTGCGCGCCACAATCATCTTGCCGATGCGCTCGCGCATGTCCGCCAGGCTGTCAGACACTGCGAGGATGGCCATCAGTTCGCTGGAGACTGAGATTGCGAAGCCTGATTCCATCTCGTAGCCATCCATTTTGCCGCCGCGCCCGATGATGATGTTGCGGAGTGCCTGTGCGCAGAAGTCCATGACCCACTTGATCTGGACCTGCTGGGGGTCTATGTCCAGTCGTTTTAAATTGCGCCTTGCGAGAGCCGCGTCGTCATAGTTGCGTTCGTGCTGCATTCTTGAGGTCAATGCCACCATTGCCAGGTTGTGTGCGTTGGTGATTTTGTCAATGTCGCCAGTCAGGCCCATTGAGAATGGTGCCAGTGGGATGCACTGCGCCAGGCCACCGCCTGCCGCGGAGCCCTTGATGTTGAATGTGGGGCCGCCTGAAGGCTGGCGAATTGCGCCAGTCACGTTCTTTCCGATTTTGCCGAGGCCTTCTATCAGGCCCATTGTAGTAGTTGTCTTGCCTTCGCCAAGTGGCGTTGGTGTTATTGCCGTGACATCGATGTATTTGCCCTGGGGGCGTCCCGCCAGCCTGGAGCGCACCATCTTCTGGTCGATTTTCGCCAGTTGCCTTCCAGCGGGGATCAACTCCTCTTGAAGAAGTCCCAATTCTTCCGCCAGTTGCGAGAGGGGCTTCATTGTCGCTTCCGCGGCCTCGGCTAGTTGCCAGTCCGCCATGCAGGTTGGATCAAGTTTGGTCATGTTTGCGCTCCTGTTTGTTCGGTGGTTTGTGTGCACCCCGAAGGCGGGGCGCACTCAAGTTGCTTATTGTTCTATGTTGTTGCTTACAGAGAATGATTTCAGTATGTTGTCGTTGGAGAACACGGCGGTCAATTTGCTTGTGTAGATGGTGGTGTATGTGAAGCGCCCGATGCTGCGCCCTGGATCGAAGTTGGCGGGGGTGTTTGCGGCGAAATTCTCCGTGGAACGGACTACAGTGTTGCTGTTTTGCCAGATGCAGCGGTAGCCGCCGTCAATTTCTTCCTTGCTGTTGCATTCGCCATAAAGTTCCTTGACTTGCTCGTAGGTGCTGACGTTCTTTTCAAGGCGCTTCATTGCATCGGCATAAGCATAGTATGAAGGCGAGGGGCCTCCCGTCGTGGCGCAGGCGGCCAAAAACAGTGACAGAATTGCAATCAATGCCATTTTCATGGTAAAACTCCTTTGTTGCTTACATGTCAAGGCCAATGTCAACGGAGGGCGCGCTGTGTGTGAGTGCGCCGACGCTGATATATGTAAGTGCCATGTTGGACATGGAGGGCAGCCTGTCCAGGGTAATGCCGCCAGA